>NZ_ANBZ01000073.1:0-17304 GCF_000316965.1 Pseudomonas sp. 313 | reverse complement strand
GCGCAGCAGAACGTGGATCACCTGATAGGTGGCCGGCAGGCCGGCGGGCTGGCGCAGGCTTTCATAGGCGCGGGTAAAGGCCGCCAGCCGCTGGCGCCCGGTGAGGCCCTGGGGACGACCCTGGTTGAGGTTGTGGGCACCGATGGCCTTGAGGTGCTGGGTCAGCGCACGCAGGTCAGGGAAGTGCAGTCGTTCGGGCTCGACGTCCAGCCCCAGCACCTGCAGGCCACTGGCTGCGGCGGCGTCGGCATAGGCCGCCTGGCGGCGGAAGCGATTGACGTGCACCTGGTCGTCCACCTGGGCCCAGCTCTGGCGCAATTCGTCGAGGGTGCCCTCGACCAGGCTGCTGAAGGCCAGTACACCGCCCGGGCGCAGGATGCGGCGCGCCTCGGCGAGCACGGCGGGCAGGTCCGGGCACCACTGCAGGGCCAGGCTGGACAGGACGAGGTCGCAGCAGGCGTCGCGCAGCGGCAGGCGTTCGGCGTCGGCGGTCAGGTAGTGGCGGGCGCCGGCGCCTTGCGTACGGGCGTGGCGAAGCATGCCGGGGGCCAGGTCGAGGGCCAGACCTTCCGCCTGTGGATGGCACCGGGCCAGGGCCCGGCTGCAATAGCCGGTGCCGCTGCCCAGGTCCAGCCAGCGTTGCGGGGCCTGGAGGGGCAGCCGACTGAGTAGGCGATCGGCGACCCGACGTTGCAGCAGGGCGGCGCCGTCGTACTGCGCGGCGGCGCGGGAAAAGGACAGCGCCACCTGGCGCTTGTCGGGCAATACGTCAGCCATCGCGTCCTGCATAGATGAATTCACGGATACGGGTGGCCACCTCGTCCGGGCGCTCCAGCGGCAGGCCATGGCTGGCATGTTCCAGCACCTCGACCTGGGCGGTGGGCAGCTCGTCGCTCAAGGCCTGGGCGGCGGTAGCCGGGACCAGGGCGTCATGGGCACCGAACAGGTGCAGCTGGGGACCGCTGAAGGCCTGCAGGGCGGCGCGGGTGTCCAGGCGTGCGAGCAGCTCCAGGCCGGCGATGACCGCCTCGGGATCGACCTCGGGCAGGGTCACCTGCAACTGGCGGGCGAGGGTGCGGCTGTCGCGCGCGCCCTGGGCCACCAGCAGGGTGAAGCGCTTGAGGGTCAGCTCGGCGTCCAGCGAGCAGGCCTCGAAGAAATCGGTGAAGACGCTGCGCGCCATGGCGGTCTGCCAGCCGGCGCGGGCGACGAAGCAGGGATTGCTTGCCAGGGTGATGAGACCGTGCACGCCCTCGGGGCGGCGCAGGGTGAATTCGCTGGCGAGCATGCCGCCCAGCGACCAGCCACCCAGCCAGACGCCTTCGGCGATGCGGGCTTCCAGGTCGGTGAACCAGTCCTGGGTGTCGGCCAAGGTTGGCAGCGGCTCGATCAGGACGTCGAGAAAGGGTTCCTGCTCGACGAGTTCGTCACGCAGGGGTTCCAGGGGAGCATCGCCCAGGCCCCAGCCGGGCAGCAAGATCAGGGTATCGCGCATGGGTCGGTCACTTATCCGCGTCGGGCGGTAATTCGGCCATGGCCTGGGCCAGAGCGTCGAGCAAGAGGTCCACGTGCGCTTCGCGATGGGCCGCCGTCAGGGTCACCCGCAGGCGGGCACTGCCGGCCGGTACGGTGGGCGGTCGGATGGCGGTGACCAGGATCCCGCGTCGGCGCAGGGCGGCGGAGAGTGCGAGGGCGCGCGCGCTGTCGCCGACCAGGATGGGCTGGATCGGCGTGGCGCTGAGCATAAGGTCCAGGCCGAGAGCCGTCGCGCCCCTGCGGAATCTCTGGATCAAAGTGTGCAGAAGCTCACGGCGCCAGCCCTCTTCGCGGACGAGCTGCAGGGCGGCCAGGGTGGCGCAGGCCACCGCCGGCGGCTGGCTGGTGGTGTAGATGTAGGGGCGGGCGAACTGGATCAGCGTCTCGATCAGCTCCTCGCTGCCGGCGACGAAGGCCCCGGCGGTGCCGCAGGCCTTGCCCAGGGTGCCGACCAGCACCGGGACCTGGGTCTGGTCCAGGCCGAAGTGCTCGACGATACCGCCGCCGGTGGCGCCCAGGGTGCCGATGCCGTGGGCGTCGTCCACCAGGGTCCAGGCGCCGTGACGCTGGGCGACCTGGCAGAGCTCGGGCAGGGCGGCCAGATCGCCGTCCATGCTGAAGACCCCGTCGGTGACCACCAGGGTGTCACCCGCGGCCTTGGCCAGGCGCGTGGCCAGGCTGGCGGGATCGTTGTGCAGATAGCGGCCGAAGCGCGCGCCGCTGAGCAGGCCGGCGTCGAGCAGGGAGGCGTGGTTGAGGCGGTCTTCCAGCACGGTGTCGCCACGACCGACCAGGGCGGTGACCGCCGCCAGGTTGGCCATGTAGCCGGTGGAGAACAGCAGGGCGCGCGGCCGACCGGTGAGTTCGGCCAGGGCCTCTTCCACCTGATGATGCGGGCCGCTGTGGCCGATCACCAGGTGCGAGGCGCCACCGCCCACCCCCCAGCGTTCGGCTCCGGCCCGCAGGGCGGCGATCACCTGGGGATGATTGGCCAGGCCCAGGTAGTCGTTGCTGCAGAAGGCCAGCAGCGACTCGCCATCCACCACCACCTCGGGACCCTGGGGCGCCTCCAGCAGCGGGCGGCGCCGATAGAGGTGCTCGGCGTGACGCTGGGCCAGGCGGGCGGCGAGATCGAAGGCCATGGGATGGGTATCTCAGTGGTCGTTAGAGCCCCTCAACCCAACCCTCTCCCGAGGGGGAGAGGGGGAAGAACGGGGCGTGAGGGTCAGGCGGTGGCGGCGTCGTAGAAGAGCTCGCTGTTGCGCTGTTCCACCAGGGCCTGCTCGATGGCGGCTTGGTGCACCTCGTCGGCATGCTCTTCGCGGGCTTCGGGCTGGATGCCGAGACGGGCAAACAGCTGCATGTCCTTGTCGGCCTGGGGGTTGCCGGTGGTCAGCAGTTTCTCGCCGTAGAAGATGGAGTTGGCGCCGGCCAGGAAGGCCAGGGACTGCATCTGCTCGTTCATCTGCTCACGACCGGCGGACAGGCGCACGTGGGACTTGGGCATGAGGATGCGTGCCACCGCCAGGGTGCGGATGAAGTCGAAGGGATCGACGTCCTTTTCCTCGGCCAGCGGGGTGCCCTGGACCTTGACCAGCATGTTGATCGGCACCGACTCGGGGTGCTCGGGCAGGTTGGCCAGCTGGATCAGCAGGCCGGCGCGGTCATCCACCGACTCGCCCATGCCGAGGATGCCGCCGGAGCAGATCTTCATCCCGGCTTCGCGGACATAGGCCAGGGTCTGCAGGCGCTCGCCGTAGGTGCGGGTGGTGATGATGTTGCCGTAGAACTCCGGCGAGGTATCCAGGTTGTGGTTGTAGTAGTCCAGGCCGGCGTCGGCCAGGGCGCGGGTCTGCTCCTGGTCCAGGCGGCCGAGGGTCATGCAGGTTTCCAGGCCCAGGGCCTTCACGCCCTGCACCATCTGCAGGACGTAGGGCATGTCCTTGGCGGAGGGGTGCTTCCAGGCGGCGCCCATGCAGAAACGGGTGGAGCCGATGGCCTTGGCCTCGGCGGCCGCCTCCAGCACCTTCTGCACCTCCATCAGCTTTTCCTTTTCCAGGCCGGTGTTGTAGTGGCCGGACTGGGGGCAGTACTTGCAGTCTTCCGGACAGGCGCCGGTCTTGATCGACAGCAGGGTGGAAACCTGCACGCGATTGGGATCGAAGTGCTGGCGGTGCACGCCCTGGGCCTGGAACAGCAGGTCGTTGAAAGGCTGCTGGAACAGGGCGCGGACTTCGGCAAGAGTCCAGTCGTGACGCAGGGCGGTAGCGCTCATGGGAGATCCTCAAGGCATTGGACGGCCAGTACTGGAGCGAGGCCGGTGAATGCGGTCGACCTTAGCTGAAGTGTTGGTCGACTACTGCTCACAAAATGACCAGTTGCCGGATTTTTTGCAGGGGGATTGACCGAGTCGTAGGTTGGGTTGAGCGCCAGCGAAGCCCAACAGGGCTGGCACCGTGCTGGTTGTTGGGCTTCGACGATGGAGCTGTCTCAGCCCAACCTACGGGCGTCCAGCCGTTGGCTCGCGTAGGTTGGGCTGAGCGGCAGCGAAGCCCAACGGGGTTGGCACGGTGCCTGTTGTTGGGCTTCGACGATGGAGCCGTCTCAGCCCAACCTACGGGCGTCCAGCCGCTGGCTCGCGTAGGTTGGGTTGAGCGCGAGCGAAGCCCGGTTGGTACGGTGCGGGTTGTTGGGCTTCGACGATGGAGCTGTCTCAGCCCAACCTACGATCCAACCCCCTCTCCCTCTGGGAGAGGGTTGGGGTGAGGGCGAAGCCTAGAGCATCCGCTCCAGCCCCACCGCCTTGACCACCCAGGCGTTGAAGCGGCGCCAGGCGCTGCCGGGTTCGTGGTGCAACACCCGGGGTTGGCCATTGCGCTCGCTGACCCACTGCAGATGCACCCGTCCCTGATCTTCGATGCGTTGCACCGCGTAGGACACGCTGGGGTCCATGCCCTGCAGCATCAGCTGGCGCAGACGACCGGTGAGGGCCGGGCTGTCCACCATTACCCCGACCTCGGTGTTCCACAGCACCGAGCGCGGATCGAAGTTGAAGGAGCCGATAAAGGACCAGCGCCCGTCGATGGCCATGGCCTTGCTGTGCAGGCTGGATTCGGATTCGCCGAAGCTGTAGGGCAGGGCGGAGCGTTTCTGGTCCGGGCGGGCACGCAGCTCGAAGAGTTTGATGCCCTGGGCCAGCAGGGCCGCGCGATAGGGCGCGTAGCCGGCATGCACGGCGGGCACGTCGGTGGCTTCCAGGGCGTTGGTCAGCACCCGGACATCGACCCCTCGGGCGGCCAGGCCGCCCAGGTAGGCGACCCCCTGATTCATGGGCACGAAGTAGGAGGAGACCAGCAGCAGCTCGTGCTGGGCGCCATCCAGGGTCGGTTGCAGCTGGCGGGTCAGCAGCAGCTGCCAGTCCGGCTCGTCGTCGGCCAGCACCTTGCGCGGTGCATCCCAGAACGCCTGGGCGTGAGCCCAGGTCAGCTCCTGCAGCCAGCCGTCGAGCTGGGGCGCGGTGGCATAGCGGCGCAGGCGGTTGTACAGCGCCAGGTCGCGGGTACGCTCGCTGTCGAGATAGTGGTGCAGCCGTGCGCGCAGGCGCACCAGGGCGGAGGTCGAAGGCGCGAACCAGCGCAGCCGTCGGGCCGGCTGGCTCAGGGGGCTGTTCCAGTACTGGTCGAAGCTGATGCCCAGTTGCCGCGCCACCGGGCCAGCGGCGAGCAGGTCGAGATCGGTGAAGTTCATCTCCGGGCGGGCATCGAAGTACTCGTCGCCCAGGTTGCGGCCGCCGACGATGGCCACGCTGTCGTCGGCCAGCCACAGCTTGTTGTGCATGCGTCGATGCTGGTGGTTGAGATCCACCAGCCGACCCAGGGCCCGGGTCGGACCGGTGCTACGGCCCAGGTGCAGCGGATTGAAGACACGGATCTGCACGTTGGGATGGGCGGCCAGCACGGCGATCTGGTAGTCGTTACCGTCGCTGCTGGTGTCATCGATGAGAAAGCGGATGCGCACGCCGCGATCCGCCGCCTTGAGCAGTTCGTTGACCAGCAGGCGCGTGGTCAGGCCGTCGTGGACGATGTAGTACTGGATGTCCAGGCTGCGCTGGGCCTTGCGGATCAACTCGGCGCGGGCGGTAAAGGCGTCGGTGCTGGTTTCCAGCAGGCGCAGCCCCGACAGACCCGGATGGGCGGCGCCGGCGGCGCGCACCTGGCTGTCCAGGGCGGTGCCGGCGACCGGCAGCACCTGGGAGGCGTGGCGCGGAATCGGCGTGGCGCAGCCGGCCAGCAGCGCCAGCAGCAGGGGGACGACCAGGCGGATCACAGGCTGTCCTTGAGGCGATACCAGAGCATGCCCAGGGCCAGCAGCGGTGACCTCAGGTGGCGACCGCCGGGAAAGCGCGCATGGGGCACCCGGGCGAAGAGGTCGAAACCGGCCGACTGGGCCAGGATGGCCTCGGCCAGCAGGTGACCGGCCAGGTGGGTGGCGTTGACCCCATGACCGGCATAGGCCTGGGCGTGGAAGACGTTGGGCTGCTCGCGCAGCCGACCGATCTGCGGCAGGCGATTGGCGCCGATGCCGATCATGCCGCCCCAGGCGTAGTCCACCCGCACGTCCGCGAGTTCGGGGAAGACCTCCAGCATCTTCGGCCTCATGTAGCCGGCGATGTCCTTGGGGTCGCGCCCGGAATAGTGGCAAGCGCCGCCGAACAGCAGGCGGCGGTCGGCGGACAGGCGGAAATAGTCCACCGCCACATTCTGGTCGCAGACCGCCCGGTTGCCCGGCAGCAGGCGCGCGGCACGCTCGGCGGACAGCGGTTCGGTGGCGATCACATAGCTGCCAGCCGGCAGCACCTGGGCGGCGAGATCGGGTTGCAGGTCGTCGATGTAGGCGTTGCAGCAGAGCACCAGGGTGTCGGCCGAGACCCGGCCGCGGGCGGTATGCACCCGCACCTTGGAGCCGTATTCCAGGCGGGTGACCTGGCTGTCTTCGTGCAACTGCACGCCCAGCGCCCGGGCCGCGGCGGCTTCGCCCAGGGCCAGGTTGAGCGGATGCAGGTGACCGGAGCCCTCGTCCACCAGGGCACCCTGGTAGCGATCGGAGCCGACCACCTCGGCCAGTTGCGCCTTGGGCACCAGTCGCAGCGGATGGGGATAGCCCAGGGCCTGGAGCGCGGCCTGTTCTTCCTGCAGGTGTTGCCAGTGACGTGGCTTGTTGGCCAGGTCGGCGAAGCCCCAGGTGAGATCGCAGTCGATGCCGTGGCGGGCGATACGCTGGCGGACCAGCTCCACCGCCTCGAAGCCCAGCCGCTTGAGCTCGCGCACCCCCTCGGCACCGATGACCGATTCGAACTGCTCGACGTCATGGCCGACGCCGCGGATCAATTGGCCACCGTTGCGTCCACTGGCCCCCCAGCCGATCCGCCGGGCCTCCAGCAGCACCACCCGCGCGCCGCGCTCGGCCAGTTCCAGGGCGGTATTGAGCCCGGAAAAGCCACCGCCAACCACGCAGACATCGGCCTGGACCTCGCCCTCCAGGGGCGGAAAGCTCAGTGTCTGGTTGGCGGTGGCGGCGTAGTAGGAGGGCGCGTGGGGCTGCATGGAGGATAGGCGGCTGATGGGAACAAGGGGACCATGCTAAGCCGTCGGGCGTTGTGCCACCAGGGTAAAGCTCATCGGCAACTGGGCGGCCTGGTCGCTGTAGCGGTCATAGTCGGCCTCGCGATTGGAGTGCGAATGCTCCTCCAGCCGTTGCAGGATCAGGCCGGCGTCCAGGCTGGCGGTGACGATGGCGCCCAGGGTGTGGATATGCCAGTAGCTCGTTGCGCCCTGCCCATGAGATTCGCCGTCATAGGCGATGAGCGCCTCGCTGACCAGGGGCTCACGGCGGAAGTAGCTGTAGTGGGGCAGCAGCGGCTGGTCCGCGTGGGGCTCGAACATTTCCAGGAACGGATGGGTCTCGTAGATCACCAGGCGCCCACCCGGGGCCAGCAGACCGGCCACCGCGGCGAAGAAGGCCGGCAGATCCGGCATCCAGTTCAGCACGCCGATGGTGATCAGCACCAGGTCATGCTGGCCGAGATCCTCGGGCAGCGCATAGATGTCGGCGGCTACCAACCGGGGCGTCAGGCCTGCCGCCGCGGCCAGTTGCTCGCCCTGAGCGAGAAAGGCGGGCGACTGGTCGATGCCCAGTGCGGGCCGGGCGCCGAGGGCAGCCAGGGAGAGCAGTTCGCGGGCGTTGTTGCAGCCGACCTGGGCGCAGCTCAGGCCGCGGATGTCCAGGTCGCTGAGGGTGGCGGTCAGGCAGGCATCGAGGACCGAAAAGCCCGGTTGCCGGGCCTGTTCCAGCAGGCGCTGCCAGTCCTCACCCTGGGCATGGAGCGGCGCCGACACCTCCCAGGCCTGACTATTGGCGGCGGTGATGAGCTGACGCTGGCGTGGGTCCATGGGCGGCCTCCTTGGCCATCAGGCGAAAGACCGCAGCCTAGACGCCCAGCGCCGGGATCGCCAGCCGTTAGTCCGGCACCGGCAGGCTCAGGGTCTCCTTGATCTCTTCCATCACGATGTAGCTCTTGGATTCGCGCACGTGGGGCAGCTTGAGCAGGATGTCGCCCAGTAGCTTGCGATAGGAGGCCATCTCGGAGATGCGCGCCTTGACCAGGTAGTCGAATTCGCCGGAGACCAGGTGGCATTCCAGCACCTGGGGCAGCTTGAGCACGGCGCGGCGGAATTCCTCGAAGGTATCGCCGGACTTGTAGTCCAGGCTCAGTTCGACGAACACCAGCAGACCGGCCTTGAGATGCTGCGGATTGAGGCGGGCGTTGTAGCCCTGGATGATGCCTTCGCGCTCCAGGCGGCGGACGCGCTCGGTGCAGGGCGTGGTGGACAGGCCCACGCGCTCGCCCAGTTCGGTGAAGGAGATGCGGCCATCGTCCTGGAGGATGCGCAGGATGTTGCGGTCGATCTTGTCCAGCTCGCGTCTGGCCTGGTGATGGGTACGCATCGCGGAGGTCTCTGCCAAAGGGGTCTTTACCGGAAAATTACTCCGAATATAGGCAATTCTTCAGTGATTAGCACTGCGTGCGGCTTTCTATACTTGCCGTATCTGCCTTCATTCCGACGAAAGCCGGCGAAATCCTCTCACCGGCCAGGAGCTAGCGATGCGTGTACTGGTTTTGGGTAGCGGCGTCATCGGCACGACCAGCGCCTACTATCTGGCCCGTCAGGGTTTCGAGGTGGTCGTGGTCGATCGCCAGGCCGGTCCCGCCCTGGAGACCAGCCATGCCAACGCCGGTCAGGTCTCCCCTGGCTATGCCTCGCCCTGGGCTGCGCCCGGCGTGCCGCTCAAGGCATTGAAGTGGCTGTTCCAGAAGCACGCGCCCCTGGCTATCCGTCTGACCGGCGACAGCAGCCAATACCTGTGGATGGCGCAGATGCTGCGCAACTGCACGGCTGCGCGCTATGCGGTGAACAAGGAACGCATGGTGCGGCTGTCCGAATACAGCCGCGACTGCCTGGACGAGCTGCGCCAGGACACCGGCATCGCCTACGAAGGCCGCCAGCTGGGTACCACCCAGATCTTCCGCACTCAGCAGCAGGTGGAGGCCGCGGCCAAGGACATCGCCGTCCTGGAGCGTTCCGGCGTGCCCTTCGAACTGCTCGACCGCGACGGTGTGGCCCGGGTCGAACCGGCGTTGGCGGCGGTCAAGCACAAGCTGGCCGGCGGCCTGCGCCTGCCCAACGACCAGACCGGTGACTGCTTCCTGTTCACCAATCGCCTGGCCGAGGAAGCCCGCCGCCTGGGCGTGGAATTCCGTTTCGGCGCCGAGATCCAGCAACTCAGCGCCAGTGGCGACCGTATCGATGGCGTCAAGGTCGATGGCGAACTGCTTACCGCCGATCACTATGTGCTGGCCCTGGGCAGCTATTCGCCGCAACTGCTGGCGCCCCTGGGTATTCGCGCGCCGGTCTATCCGCTCAAGGGCTATTCGTTGACGGTGCCCATCGTCGATGCCGCCATGGCACCGACCTCGACCATCCTCGACGAGACCTACAAGGTCGCCATCACCCGCTTCGATGATCGTATTCGCGTCGGCGGCATGGCCGAGATCTGCGGCTTCGACCTGAGCCTGGATCCGCGGCGCCGTGCGACCCTGGAAATGATCACCGGGGACCTCTATCCTCGCGGTGGCGACCTCGCCCGGGCCAGCTTCTGGACCGGCCTGCGACCCGCCACCCCGGACGGGACCCCCATCGTCGGCGCCACCCGCTATCGCAACCTGTTCCTCAACACCGGGCACGGGACGCTGGGCTGGACCATGGCCTGCGGCTCCGGTCGTCTGCTGGCCGACCTGATCGCGCGCAAGCAGCCGCAGATCAGCGCCGAGGGTCTCGACATCTCCCGTTATTCCGCCACCCAGGAGTCCCCGCGCAATGCCCGTACAGCGTCTGCACACTGATCGCCGCCTGAGCGAAATCAATATCCATAACGGCACCGTCTACCTGGCCGGTCAACTGGCCGACGACTTTTCCGGCGATATCTACCAGCAGACCCGCGAGACCCTGGCCAATGTCGACAAATTCCTCGCCGAGGTCGGCAGCGACAAGGAACACATCCTGGTGGTGACCATCTTCCTGCGCGACATCGCCCTGCATTTCGAGGGCATGAATCGCGCCTGGGACGAATGGGCCGCCCAGGGCGCCACCCCGGGTCGCACCACCGTCGAAGCCAAGCTGGCCAAGCCGGACATCCTGGTGGAGATGAACGTCATCGCCGCCGTCAAGGCGTAAGACCGCTATTCCCCCTCTCCCTCTGGGAGAGGGCCGGGGTGAGGGTGTTTCACGCCCCCAAACTTTCCCTTTCTCTGCCGAGACCTCCCATGCGTCCCGCCCGCGCCGTCATCGACCTTGCCGCCCTGCGCCAGAACTATCGCCTGGCCCGTGAACTCTCCGATGCCCGTGCCCTGGCGGTGATCAAGGCCGATGCCTATGGGCACGGCGCGGTGGCAGTGGCCAAGGCCCTGGCCAGCGAGGCTGACGGCTTCGCCGTGGCTTGCATCGAGGAGGCGCTGGAGCTGCGCGCCGCAGGGATCCGCGCGCCCATCCTGCTGCTGGAAGGCTTCTTCGGCATCGACGAATTGCCGCTGATCGCCGAGCACGATCTCTGGACGGTGATCCACGCCGATTGGCAACTGGAGGCGCTGGAGCGGACCGCCCTGGCGCGCCCGCTGCAGGTCTGGCTGAAGCTGGATTCGGGCATGCACCGGGTCGGCTTCTTTCCCCAGGACTACGCTGCCGCCTACCGGCGACTGCTGGCCAGCGGCAAGGTCAGCGGCATCGTCAAGCTCACCCACTTCGCCCGTGCCGACGAACCGGACAGCCCCGCCACCAGCGCGCAGATCGCCACCTTCCGCGCGGCCACCGAGGGCCTGCCGGGCCCCACCAGCCTGCGCAATTCCCCCGCTACCCTGGGCTGGCCCCAGGCGGCTGGCGACTGGGTGCGGCCGGGGCTGATGCTCTATGGCGTGACGCCCTTCGCCACGCCCCAGGCCGCCGCCGAGCGGCTGCAACCGGTGATGACCCTGACCTCCCGGGTGATCGCCGTGCGCGAATTGCCGGCCGGCGAACCGGTGGGTTATGGCGCGCGCTTCGTCACCGCCGGGCCGACCCGGGTCGGGGTGGTTGCCTTGGGCTATGCCGACGGCTATCCGCGCCATGCGCCCAATGGCACCCCGGTGGCCATCGAAGGGCGTCCCGGCCAGCTGATCGGCCGGGTATCCATGGACATGCTCACCGTCGACCTCACCGATCATCCCCAGGCCGGGGTGGGTAGCGAGGTGGAATTCTGGGGCCGCCAGGTGTCGGTGGCGGACCTGGCCGAGCGCTGCGACACCATCCCCTACCAGTTGCTGTGCAACCTCAAGCGGGTACCGCGCAGCTATCGCGACTAGCCCCTGGGCGGTCTTTGGCCGCTATCCAGGCCAGGTGAGGGCGGCAAGGCCGCACGTCCGCCCTGGTGTTGTAAATCTCGAACAGCGTTGCCATGATGCCGAACACCGTGCCGCGGCACGCCTATCGCGCGTGGCCTGGCCACGTCTCACCCGCCTGCTCGAGGAGTCTTCTCCACCTTGGACGTCGGTGCCCGCCTGCAAACCATCCGTACCCTCAAGGGCCTGTCCCAGCGCGAGCTCGCCAAGCGTGCCGGGGTGACCAACAGCACCATCTCGATGATCGAGAAGAACAGCGTCAGCCCCTCCATCAGCTCGCTGAAAAAGGTGCTGGCCGGCATACCCATGTCTCTGGTGGAATTCTTTTCCCTGGACCTGGAACAGGACGCGCCGACCCAGGTGGTCTATCGCGCGGGCGAACTCATCGACATCTCCAGCGGCGCCCACACCGTGCGCATGCGCCTGGTCGGCCGCGCCCATCCCAGTCGCGCCCTGGCCTTTCTCGACGAGACCTATCCGCCCGGCGCCGACACTGGCGAAGAGATGTACGCCCATGAGGGCGAGGAGGCCGGCCTGGTGGTGGAAGGCCGCCTGGAGCTGACCGTGGGCGGCGAGGTGCACATCCTCGAACCGGGCGACAGCTACTACTTCGAAAGTAGCCGCCCGCATCGCTTCCGCAATCCCTTCGAAGCCCCCGCCCGGCTGATCAGTGCGACCACGCCGGCGAATTTCTAAGCACTTGCGTTATGGCGGTCGTAGGTGGAAAACGGCGCAGCCTTTTCCACCTGAAGGCCGGTGTCCGGGGCGGCCCTCACCCCAACCCTCTCTCCGCGGGAGAGGGGGCTGTCCGAGTGGGCGCTCGAGACCGTAGGTTGGGCTGAGACAGCTCTATCGTCGAAGCCCAACATTGCCGCCACGTTGAGGCAAGGCCTATTGGGCTGCGCGGCGCTCGACCCAAGCTACGGGGCGATTCCCCACAACTCCCCTTCATCGATCCCCAACGCCGCCAGCTCCGTCCGGCGCAGCGGTTCGTCCTGAGCGAGAAAGAATTCGTCCAGTTGCGGCGGGGCGACGCCGCTGGCCAGGAGCAGGGCGTGGGCCTGGCCGCGGTGGTGCAGCTGGTGCACGAAGAGATGCTGCAGGGTGCGCAGTCGCTGTTCCCGTACCGGGCCGCTGGCGCGGGGCAGGGTGATGAGTCCGGTCAGCTGCTGGGGAGCGAGGCCGCGACACAGGGCGATCAGGCGCTGGTCGCTGGCGATCTGGGCCGCACGCAGCGTCGCCAGGTCAGGCCAGTCCGTGTCCTGGTAAGGCCGGGGCTGGTCATGTAGCGCATCGAGATAGAAGAGATCCACGTCCAGCAGATGGCCGAGCAGGGCCCAGAGCGAACCAAAGAAGGCGGCGGGTTGGGCTGCGTGCAGGGCAGCGGCCGGCAATGTGGTGCAGGCGACCAGCAGGCGGTGGTTCGACCAGCGATTGTTGCAGGCCTGGGCCAGCAGCAGGTTGGCGGTCATGGGCAGGTCCTCGACAAGGCGCGCGGACACCTACTGTAACGCGCCTGGTTGTGCGGGGGGTCGCAGCCTGGAGTCATCCATGATTGAGGCACTGGCGGCGCTTTGCCATGCTCCGCCGCTCTGCTGCCCACCTGCAAGGATGCGTCTGATGCCTCGAATGTCGCCCTGGTTCGGCCTGGTCGCTGCCCTGTGCCTGGGTGGCACGGTCCGGGCCGCCGAGCCTGTCACTCTGCCCGAATTGCCCTACATCCCCCTGGGGGTGGTCGGTCACGACAACAACGCCGCCTATCCCGATGCGCAGATGGAAAAGCGCCTGCAGCTGCTCGACCGCTACAACCTGCGCAGCTACCGCTCCGGCGAATTCCTGCTGCTGGATCTGCCGCGCCTGGATCGCCTGGTGGCCCTGGCCCGCCAGTACCACATCACCCTGAGGCCGGTGATTACCCAGCAACTGACCCAGGCCCAGGCCTATGCCCTGGCCAAGCGCTATGCCAACGACATCAAGATCTGGGAAATCGGCAATGAGCAGGATCACTCGCGGATCGGCGCCAGCATCCGCATCAGTCGGCTGGTGGATATCTATCGGGGCATCCGGCGCGCCTCCGACGAGCTGAACGCCGATCTCAAGACCACCATCAACGTGATGTCCTGCAATTCCTACGACACCGGGCCCAAGGCGCGCTGCCCGGGCGATCGCCTGGGCTCCATGTGGTTTCTCGATCAGGCCAAGGCCGCCGGTTTCGATTTCGACTACATCAGCTTCCACTACTACCCGCATTACCACGACCGCGGTCACTGGATGGATCTCTACCTGGGGCAGATGCGCGCCATGGCGGCCAAGTACCGGACGCAGATCTTCTACAACGAGGTCAATTGCGCGGAGATCTACAAGGGCACCACCGACGGCGGCCGGCCGGGCGATCGCAGCTGTTATGACAGCCTCGAGTACATCCTCTCCGAGCTCAATGGGCGCTATCGCGACATCGTCCGCGAGATCAACGTCTATGAACTGCTCGACGAGCCGACCCATCCGGTTGCCCATGAGCGTCACTTCGGGCTGATGTACGACCTGGATCGGCCCAAACCGGTCATGGAACTGGTCCGCCGCTATGCCGGAGCGCCTTGAGCCGCCAGAAAGCAGACAAGTCTGACTTTTGCCTGGGGATCGGCTCTTTGCGTGACCAGGTAGTCAGCGACGAGTGGTAGCGAAAGTGCCATCATCGGCACCGTACATCTGGCAAAACACCGCGTTCACCCCTGCTTCGTGATGGCACGGGTTCTTCTTGGTCTAGCGCTTGCACTAGGCTTCGCAGGTGCTGAGGAAACGATCTTCCCCGGCAGTTTTCCTGCTGTACCGAGGTGGGATGCACGGATCGAATCGCGCACCTCGGCCTATCTGGTTCCTTCTTGATGACAATCCTTAGCTCCATCTCCCGCCGCCTGCCGCGTCAGGCGCTGCTCTTGCCTGCCCTGTTCGCCACCGCTTCGCTTGCCACCTCCGCCCAGGCCGTTGACCTGGTCGGTCTCAACTTCTCCGGCGCCACCTTCGCCGCCCAGGTACTGCCCGGTGTCAACGACCGCAACTTCATCTTTCCGGCCGAGAGCCATTTCCAGCAGTGGAGCGCCAAGGGCGTGAAGCTGGTGCGCTTCCCCATTCTCTGGGAGCGCCTGCAACCGTCCATGGGGGTCAATCTCGATCCCACCTACGCCGGCCTGGTCGATCGCACCCTGGGCTACGCCCAGAAGTACGGCGTCAAGGTCATCCTCGATCTGCACAACTACGCCCGCTATCAGGGCAAGGTCATCGGCGCGGGCGAAGTCCCCTACGAGGCCTTCCAGAATCTCATGACCCGTATCGCCCAGCGCTGGGGCACCCATGCGGCGCTCTATGGCTACGACATCATGAACGAGCCCCACGACGCCGTGAGCAACTGGCCGATCGCCGCCCAGTACGGCATCGATGGCGTGCGCGCGGTCGACTCGACCCATCCGATCTTCATCGAGGGCAACGGCTGGGCCGACACCACCCGTTGGCCGCAGTGGAACGACGCCCTGCTCAAGCTCAACGATCCGGCCAACAACCTGATCTTCATGGCCCAGGCCTTCTTCGACGGCAGCCTGAACGTGGCGACCCTCTCGCCCAGCTATGGCGTCGAGCGGCTGAAGCCCTTCGTCGCCTGGCTCAAGGCCAACAACAAGCGCGGCTTCATCGGCGGCTTCGGCGTACCTGACACGGATGCGCGCTGGTTGCCCATTCTCGACGGCATGCTGGCCTATCTGAAGCAGAACTGCATTCCGGCCACCTACTGGGCCGCCGGGCCGGGCTGGGGTACCTACAATCAGGCGGTCGAGCCGATCAATGGCAAGGAGCGTCCGCAGTGGGCGGTGCTGGCCAAGTACCTGGACAAGGACAGCTGCGCCGCCATCGGCCCGCAGGTAGCACCGACCGCCGCCACACCACCCAAGACCGGGACCGCCACCAGCGGTGCGACCGCGGGCACCACCGGCGGTACCGGCGCCACGGGCACCACTGGCACCACCACTGGCACCACCACCGGCGTCGCGCCGACCACGGGTACCGGCACCACGGGGACCGCCACAGGTAGCACCGCCACGGCAGGGGCGACCACCGGCGCCGTCACGGGCACCGCAGGCAATGCCGCCAATGCCACCAAGCTGACCACCGTCGAGCAGCTCTACCTGGCCTACTATGGCCGGGCGGCCGATGCCGGTGGCCTCAACTACTGGGCCTCGCGACTGGCCAGCGACCTGAGCGTCGAGCAACTGGCGGCCACCTTTGCCGCCAATGGCGAGTCGACCACGCTTTACGGATCCCTGAGCGGCGCCGCCCTGGTCAACAAGGTCTATCAGACCCTCTATGGCCGGAGCGCCGACAGCAGTGGCAGCGCCTATTGGAGCAGCCGGCTGGCCAATGGCGTCACCTCCCGGGCCAACCTGCCGCTGGAAGTCCTGCGCGCCGCTGCCGGCGACGACAAGGCCGCCTTCGACAAGAAGGTGAGCGCGGCGCTGGCCCAGGGCACCACCACGACCACGCCGACCCCTGCGGCCAGCGTGCAACCGGTGCAGAACGTGGTCCAGCCAGTCACCGGCGGGGCGGTCGCCTCGGCCCCGCTGAGCGGCTACAAAAACATCCCCCTGGGGGTGGTCGGCCACGACAACAGCGCTGCCTATCCGCCGGCCGAGATGGAAGCCCGGTTGCAGGTCCTGGCGGCGCGCAACCTGCGTACCTATCGCTCCGGCGAGTACCTGGTGATGAACCTGCCCGAGCTGGATCGTCTGGTCGCCCTGGCCCGCAAGTACAACATCACCCTGCGGCCGGTCATCACCCACAAGCTGACCCAGGCGCAGGCCTATGCCCTGGCCAAACGCTACGCCAACGACATCAAGATCTGGGAGGTCGGCAACGAGCAGGACTATTCCAAAGCGGGTGCCCAGGAGCGCATCAATACCCTGGTCGGCATCTACCGCGGGATCAAGCAGGCTTCGGATGAGCTGGGCGCCAACCTCAAGACCACCATCAACGTGATGGCGTGCAACTCGGACGACCGCACCGCCACCGCCCGTTGCCCGGGTGATCGCAACGGTGCCATGTGGTTCCTCGACCAGGCCCGGGCGTCAGGCTTCAACTTCGACTACATCAGCTTCCACTACTACCCGTACTTCGACGACAAGGGCTACTGGATGGACATGTACCTGGGGCAGATGCGCGCCATGGCCACCAAGTACAGGACCAAGGTGTTCTTCAACGAGATGAACTGCGGCAACGTCTACCAGGGCAACACCGATGGCGGCCGTGACGGCGATCGGGCCTGCTACGACAGCGTCAAGCAGATGCTCACGGTGCTCAACACCAGCTACAAGGACGTGGTGGCCGAGATCAACGTCTACGAATTGCTCGATGAGCCGAGTCTCTCGGTGATCCACGAGCGCCACTTCGGGATGATGTACGACCTCAAGCGACCCAAGCCGATCTTCGACATGGTGACCAACTTCGCCAAGTAAGCGCCCGGCGCGGCCATAGCACCGCCCCCGTTGCCTGACCGGCAGCGGGGGCGGTGTCGTTCTGGGGGTAGGGATCTAGGCTGGGCGGGCCCCCACGCCGCTCTTCCCCCTCTCCCAGGGGGAGAGGGGGAAGAGCGGCGTGGGGGAGGTGCGAGGGTGTCAGGCAGGTGCGGTGCCGGCCCTCATCTCGGGGGAGAAGGGGAAGAGCGGTGTGGGTGCAGGGGGGCTGTTTGCTCCCCTCTCCCTCGGGGAGAGGGGCTGGGGGTGAGGGTGTCAGCCCGGCGC
>NZ_ANBZ01000072.1:0-262537 GCF_000316965.1 Pseudomonas sp. 313 | reverse complement strand
AGGCTCTAGAACTTTAACGCCGCGGGATGCCGTAACGGCGCAGGCGCATGGCGATGGCCGAGTGGGAGGTCTGCAGGCGCGCGGCCAGCTGGCGGCTGGACGGATACTGCGGATAGAGCCGCTCCAGCAGCGCCGCCTCGTAGCCCTGGACGGCGGCTTCCAGGGTGCTGACTTCGGTTTCGACCTGCCCCGCCACCGCCGTGCCGGCCAGGTCGAGGTCGTCGACATCGATCTGGCCGCTCTCGCTGATGGCAGCCGCCCGAAAGAGGATGTTCTGCAATTGCCGGACGTTGCCCGGCCAGGCATTGCCCAGCAGCACGCCATAGGTGGCTGGGGCCAGGCGACACGGCGGTCGACCGATCTGGGCGCAGGCCTGCTGCAGGAAGTGCCTCGCCAGCAGCAGGATGTCCTGGCCACGCTCGCGCAGGGCCGGTACCTGCAGGCTGAGTACATTGAGGCGGTAGAAGAGGTCTTCGCGAAAGGTGCCGGTCGCGACCATGGCCTGCAGGTCACGATGGGTGGCAGCGAGAATGCGCACATTGACCTTGGTTTCCTGGGCCCCGCCAACGCGGCGAAAGCTGCCATCCGAGAGAAATCTCAGCAACTTGGCCTGCAGATAGGGCGACATTTCGCCGACCTCGTCGAGAAACACCGTGCCCTGGTCGGCCAGCTCCAGCAGGCCCGGCTTGCCGCCACGCTGGGCGCCGGTGAAGGCCCCTGGGGCATAGCCGAACAGTTCGCTCTCGGCCAGGCTCTCCGGCAGGGCCGCACAGTTCAGCGCCAGAAAGGGCGCCTCGCGGCGGGCACTGGCGGCGTGGCAGGCGCGCGCCACCAGCTCCTTGCCGGTACCGGTTTCGCCCAGGATCAGCAACGGCGCCTCCAGCGCGGCCAGGCGCTGGGCGCGGGCCTTGAGGGTGCGGATGGCGGCGCAATCGCCAAGCAGCGAATCGAATCCCTCGGGGGTGTCGTGGCGAAGCGCCGAGAGACGGCCGCCGATGCGACTGGGGGCATAGAGGGTCAGCAGCCCGCCGGCCAGTCCGCCCACGGGTTCGCCGATGGGGGTGGCGTCCAGCAACAGCGCCTGGCCGCGCAGCACCACCTCGCGCAGGGGCAGGCGAAAGCCCTGGTCCAGCAGTTCACTGGGCAATTCGCTGTCGTTGAAGAGTTCGGCCAGGGTGTTGCCGGCGCCCTCACCGGCCAAGGCGGCAAAGGCCGGATTGGCCAGCAGGATGCGCCCTTCGCCGTCCACCGCCAGCACCGGATCGGCCATGGCGGCAAGCAGGGCATCGAGCTGCAGGGAACGCCGCTGGCCGGGCAGGATGTCCACCACCCGCACCGCCTCGACCCCCACCACGGTGAGCAGGGCGGCGCGCAATTCCTCCAGCACCGCTGCGCTCAGGGTCGGCGCATCGATATAGACGTTGGGCGGCACCATCTCCACGGCGTCCAGATTGAGATTGCGGGCACCGAGCAACGCCAGGACTTCCTGGGTGATGCCGACACGATCGATGAACGACACATGGATACGCATGGAAACCCTGGGGTCTGAAAGCGAAAGGGCTAATGCTACCCAAATGCTCGGGGTAGAATCACTTCTCATTTACCCAGGCGGGACCGCCATGACCAGCAAAGACCCTCTTCTACTCGATCAGCAGCTGTGCTTCGCGCTGTACTCCACCTCGCTGGCCATGACCAAGGTGTACAAGCCGCTGCTCGAAGAGGTGGGCCTGACCTACCCGCAGTACCTGATGATGCTGGTGCTCTGGGAGAACGACCGCCTACCGCTCAAGGAGCTGGCGCGTCGGCTGCACCAGGATTCCGGCGCCCTGACCCCGGTGCTCAAGCGCCTGGAAGCCGAGGGCTACGTGACCCGGCAGCGCAATGCCGAGGACGAGCGCAACCTGTCCATCGAGCTCACCGAGGCTGGCCGGGCCCTGCGCGAGCGGGCCCGGGAGATCAACGGCACCATCAGCGGCTTTTGCGCACTGGGCGATGCGCAGATGAATGCCTTGCGGGAAAACCTGATGACCCTGCGCGCCAAGCTGGAGCGTTGATCCCGTCCCACCGCCGCTGGTCGCCTGCTCCCAAAAATATATTTGCGCGATAACAAGTATCGCGATAACTTAAATCCGTACCTGGGCAATCCTTGCGATCCAAGCCCGACCAAACAGTTATCGCGATACCTAAAAAGGAGCACGCCATGAACATCCTCTACACCGCTTTCGCCACCAGCACCGGCGGCCGTGACGGCCGTTCCATCAGCAGCGACAAGGCCCTGGACGTGCAGCTGTCCACGCCCAAGGAGCTGGGCGGCGCCGGGGGTGCAGGGACCAACCCCGAGCAACTCTTCGCCGCCGGTTACTCGGCTTGCTTCATCGGCGCGCTCAAGTTCGTTGGTGCCAAGGAAAAGATCGCCGTGCCGGCGGACGTCAGCGTGACCGCCCAGGTCGGCATCGGCCCCATCCCCACCGGCTTCGCCCTGGACGTCGAGCTCGTCATCAGCCTGCCGGGCCTGGAGCGCGCCGTGGCCGAAGACCTGGTCGAGAAGGCCCACCAGGTCTGCCCCTACTCCAACGCCACCCGCGGCAATGTGGACGTGCGCCTGACCCTGGCCTGAGTCCGGGAGTTGGATAGCGGGCGCGCATCCCCAGGGATGCGCGCCCTTTTTCATGGCTGTCCGCCCAACGCCGAGAAGCGCTCCGCCAGCCAGCCATGCAGCTGCCGCACGGCTGGCGAAAATTGCCGGCGGTGCGGGCAGAACAGCTGCAGCGGCAACGGCTCGCCGGGCTGCTCGGGCAGCAGCCGTACCAGCCGACCGGTTTGGAGATCGTCGCGCATGTCCAGCCAGGACTTGTAGACGATGCCCTCCCCCGTCACCGCCCAGCGCCGCACCACCTCGGCATCGTCACTCTGCAAGGGTCCGCCGACGGCCACCTGGCGCAGGCCACCGTCGGCCTGTGGAAAGCTCCACTTGTCATGGGTGCGCCCATGCAGCTGGTAGAGCAAGCAGGCGTGCCTGCCCAGGTCATCCAGGCTGCGCGGCGTACCCTGGCGGGCCAGATAGGCCGGCGCCGCCGCCAGCAGCCGGCGGTTGTCCGGGGCGAGCGGCAGGGCCACCAGGCTATCGTCCTGGCTGCGCCCGTAGCGCAGGGCGATATCCACGGGATCGCGGTAGACGTCCGCCTGCTGGTCCGACACAAACAGCCGTAGCGTCAGCCCCGGATGCCGCTGACGGAATTCGGTCAGCCACGGCAGCAGCAGATTGCGCCCCAGGTCGGACGGCGCCGCCACCTGCAACACCCCGCGCAGCTCGGGGCTCTCACCCTGCAGCCGTTCGCGCCCTTCGCGCAGGGTCTCCAGCACCTCCCGGGCATAAGGCAGGTAGGCCTCGCCTTCGGCGGTCAGTCTCAGGCTGCGCGTCGAGCGGGCGAACAGGCGGATACCCAGCTCCCGCTCCAGCCGGCCGATGGCGGCGCTTACCTGGCCTGGCAACAGGTCGGCCTCGCGGGCGGCGCGGGAAAAGCTACCCAGGGCGGCGGAACGGACGAAGAGGCCGAGATCGTCGAAGCGGATCATTTTCACTCCTGCAGTGAAGGTGCTATCCGATTCTGCCGCTTTTTCCGGTCGAGCATGAAGACGACCATGGGCCCATGTCTTCTTATCGTACAAAGGAATCCGTCCATGAAAGCCATCATCCATGGTGACGTCACCCTCCCCGCCAGCGATCCCCGCGCCCTGCAGGACGCCGTACTCACCGATCCCACGCCCGAGGCCCATGACCTCCTGGTGGAAGTCCGCGCCGTGTCGGTCAATCCGGTCGACACCAAGGTGCGTCAGGGCCTGGTACAGCGTGACTCTAAGGTGCTGGGCTGGGACGTCTCCGGTGTGGTGCGGGCCGTGGGGAGCGCCGTCAGCCGCTTCGCCGTGGGTGACGAGGTCTACTACGCCGGCGAGCTGTTCCGCCCTGGCTGCAACAGCGAGCTGCACCTGGTCGACGAACACTTGGCCGGGCACAAGCCCAGGAGTCTGGACCATGCCCAGGCCGCGGCCCTGCCGCTGACCGCCATCACCGCCTGGGAACTACTGTTCGACCGTCTCGGTGCGACCGAAGGCGGCGGCGCCGGCCAGCAGCTGCTGGTGATGGGCGCGGCGGGCGGCGTCGGCTCCGTGCTGATCCAGCTGGCCCGCCAACTCACCGAACTGACCGTGATCGGTACCGCCTCGCGGCAGGAAACCCAGGACTGGGTGCGCCAGCTGGGTGCCCACCACGTCATCGACCACCACCAGCCGCTGCGCCCCCAGCTCGAAGCCCTGGGCCTGGACGGCGTGACCCTGGTCGCCAGCCTCACCCACACCGATGAGCACTTCACCCAGCTGGTGGATGTCCTGCGACCCCAGGGCCGTCTCGGCGTGATCGACGATCCGGCGCAACTCGACGTGGTGCCTATGAAGGCCAAGTCGCTGTCGCTGCACTGGGAACTGATGTTCACCCGCTCGCTGTTCCAGACTCCGGACAAGGTGCGCCAGCACGAGATCCTCGAACGCGTGGCCGGGCTGATCGACCAGGGCATCCTCAAGACCACCCTGGGTGAACACCTCGGCCGTATCGACGCCGCCAACCTGCGCCGCGCCCATGCCCTGCTGGAGAGTCACCAGGCGCGTGGCAAGCTCGTGCTGGAGGGTTTCTGATGCCTCGCTTCACTGCCCTGACCCTCGCCGTCGCCCTGGCCGTGGGTAGCCTGACGGCCCAGGCTGCGCCGCTGCCCCAGGAGCGCACCCTTGGCCAGCTGGAGCCGGTGTTCGCCTTCCAGGACGCCATGCCCACCGGGGTCACCGTCAGCGAGACCGGTCGGATCTTCGTCAACTATCCGCGCTGGGGCGATGCGGTGCCCTTCACCGTGGCCGAACTCAAGGACGGCAAGGCGGTACCCTATCCGGACGCCGCGTTGAACGTGGAAACGCCTGGTCAGCCGGGCAAGGGTTTCATCAGCGTGCAGAGCGTGGTGGCCGATGGGCGCGGGCACCTCTGGGTGTTGGATACCGCCGCACCGGGCTTTGCCGCGCCCAAGGCCGGCGGCGTCAAGCTGGTGGCCATCGACCTCAAGACCAACAAGGTCGCCAGGACCCTGGTCTTCCCCGCCTCGGTGCTCGAACCCAACAGCTACGTCAACGACGTGCGCTTCGACTTTCGCGTCGGTCGCGCCGGGGTGGCCTATGTCACCGACTCGGCGCCTCCCGGTGGCCTGATCATCCTTGACCTCGCCACCGGCCAGGCCCAGCGTCGCCTGACCGGCGCGCCCCAGGCCAACGTCGATCCCAGCTTCGTCCCGGTGGTGGAAGGCGAACCGCTGCTGATGCAGCGCCCCGATGGCAGCAAGGTCCGACCGGCCATCGCCAGCGACGGCATCGCCCTGTCGCCGGACGGCGGCACCCTCTACTTCAGCCCGCTGTCCAGTCGGCACCTCTATGCCGTGCCCACCGCCCTGCTGCGCGACCCCAGCGCCAGCGAGGCCCAGGTGCGCGCCGGGGTGCAGGATCTCGGCGAGAAAGGCGCTTCCGACGGCCTCGAAGCCGATGCCCAGGGCCGCGTCTATGCCGGTGACTACGAGCACAATGCCGTGCGCCAGCGCCAGGCCGATGGCAGCTGGAAGACCCTGGTCCACGATCCGCGCGTGCTCTGGCCCGATACCTTCAGCATCGGCCCGGACGGCTATCTCTATTTCACCGCCAACCAGCTCCATCGCCAGGCCCAGTTCCACGGTGGCCAGGACCTGCGCGAGAAGCCCTACAGCCTGTTCCGCGTCAAGATCGACGCCCAGCCTGCCCCCACCCACTGATCCGATCAGGAGTTATCCATGCAGCTGTCCCAGATCGCCCGTACCCGTTACACCACCAAGGCCTTCGACGGCTCCCGCAGCATCCCGGCCGAACAGGTCGAAGAACTGCTGGAGCTGCTGCGCCAGGCGCCCTCCTCGGTCAATTCCCAGCCGTGGCACTTCGTGGTCGCCGCCAGCGCCGAGGCCAGGGCGCGCGTCGCCCGTGGCATGCAGAGCCCCTACAACGAGCCCAAGGTGCTGCCGGCCTCCCACGTCATCGTGCTCTGCACTCGCCTGGAGATGACCGAAGGCCATCTGGCCCAGGTGCTGGAGCAGGAAGCCCAGGACGGCCGCTTCGCCAAACCCGAGGCGCGCACCACCCAGGACGGCACCCGCCGCCACTTCGTCGACCTGCATCGCCATGAGCGCCAGGATGTGCAGCACTGGATGGAGAAGCAGACCTACCTGGCCTTGGGCACCCTACTGCTCGGCGCTGCTGCGCTGGGTATCGATGCCACTCCCATGGAGGGCTTCGACGCCAACAGCCTGGACCAGGAACTGGGCCTGCGCGAACAGGGTTACACCGCGCTGGTGGTAGTGGGCCTGGGCTATCGTGGCGAAAGTGATTTCAATGCCGCTCTGCCCAAGTCGCGCCTGACCCGCGAACGGGTCTTCACCTTCCTGTAGAACGCCCACATGGATAACGCTACGCACGCGTAGAGGTTGGGCTGAGCGCAGCGAAGCCCAACAAAGGCAGCAGCATTGCCCTTCCTCGACAGGAAAAAGCCGACCGCTAGCAAGGGTCGGCTTTTTCGTTTGGGCCTGTTGGGCTTCGACGGTGAAGCCGTCTCAACCCAACCTACGGCTCATAGACCCGTCACGTGGATAACGCTGCGCACACGTAGGTTGGGTTGAGCGCAGCGAAGCCCAACAAAGGCGGCAGCGTTGCCCTTCTTTGGACAAGAAAAAGCCGACCGCTAGCAAGGGTCGGCTTTTTCGTTTGGGCCTGTTGGGCTTCGACGATGAAGCCGTCTCAACCCAACCTACGGCTCATCGACGTGGATAACGCTGCGCACACGTAGGTTGGGCTGAGCGCAGCGAAGCCCAACAGACCCAATCCCCGATCAACCGCCCTTCAGATCCGCCAGGATCGAGAAGGCGCGCAACCGGTCCGCCTGCTCGTAGACGTCGCAGGTAAAGATCAGCTCGTCGGCGTCGGTCTTCTCCAGCAGCAGCTCCAGGCGCTCGCGGACCTTGTCCGGTCCACCGATCACCGCCATGCCGAGAAAGCTCGACACCGACTCCTTCTCGTGAGGCAGCCAGACCCCTTCCATGCTGCGCACCGGCGGCTGCAGGCGCAGGCTGTCGCCGCGGAACAGCGCCAGGATGCGCTGGTAGACGGTGGTGGCCAGGTAATTGGCCTCATCGTCGCTGTCGGCCGCCACCAGGGGTACCCCGAGCATCACATAGGGACGGTCAAGCACCGCGGACGGCTTGAAGTTCTCGCGATAGAGCCGGATCGCCTCGTGCACATAGCGCGGCGCGAAGTGCGAGGCGAAGGCATAGGGCAGGCCCTTGGCCGCCGCCAGCTGGGCACTGAACAAGCTCGAACCCAGCAGCCAGATCGGCACCTCGGTGCCCACGCCCGGCATGGCGATCACGCCCTGCCCTGGCTGCTGCGGGCCGAAGTAGTGCTGCAGCTCTTCCACGTCCCGCGGGAAGTCGTCGGAACTGCCCAGGCGATCACGGCGCAGAGCATAGGCGGTGCGCTGGTCCGACCCCGGCGCACGGCCCAGGCCGAGTTCAATGCGGCCCGGATACAGCGAGGCCAGGGTGCCGAACTGCTCGGCCACCACCAGCGGCGCGTGGTTGGGCAGCATGATGCCGCCTGAACCCAGCCGCAGAGTGCTGGTGCCGGCGGCCAGATAGCCCAGCAACACGCTGGTCGCGGAACTGGCGATACCGTCCATGTTGTGGTGCTCCGCTACCCAGTAGCGAGAAAAGTCGAGCTGCTCGACATGGCGCGCCAGGGTCAGGGCATTGTGCAGCGCCTGGGTCGCATCGCCGTCATCGCGGATGGGGACCAGGTCGAGGACCGACAGGGCGGTCTTAGAGAGACGGGTCATCAGGATTCTCCTCGGCGGCCTGATCGTAGGCCGCCCTGTGGCGCTGAATGAGAGGCTGCTTCGCGGAGGCCCAGGCGGCCAGGGCACCCACCGGTACCATCAGGCTCTGGCCCAATTCGGTGAGGGCGTATTCCACCTGGGGCGGCTTGGTCGGGGTCACCGTGCGGGACACCAGGCCATCGCGCTCCAGTTGACGCAGGGTCACGCTGAGCATGCGCTGGGAAATGCCGTCGACCCGCCGGCGCAATTCGTTGAAGCGCAGCGGACCGGGTTCCAGGGTGAAGAGCGTGAGCAAGGACCAGGCATCGCCAATCCGGTCCAGCACGTCCCGGATGGGACAGGCATGGGCATGCAGGCGGCGACGGCTGGAGATACGACTGACCACGGCGTCCATGGCGATCCTCGAAGCAGAACTGGTTCCCAGCCTACGCCTTTCGGGCGGTTATTAAAAGTAACCACCTGTCAGGACTGGCACTACCGTTCCAGCCAGGGCACAATCCAAGAGGTGGTGACCTTTTTTATTGATTGAACGTTCAATAAAAAATAGTTACCCTCCGAGGCTCCTTCCGCTCTGTTCAGGAGATGCCTCGTGCCCAAGGTCGGGATGCAGCCCATCCGCCGTTCGCAGCTCATTGCCGCGACCCTCGAAGCCGTCGACGAAGTCGGCATGGGCGACGCCAGTATCGCCTTCATCGCCCGCAAGGCCGGCGTCTCCAACGGCATTATCAGCCACTATTTCCAGGACAAGAACGGCCTGCTCGAAGCCACCATGCGGCATCTGATGAATGCCCTGCGCCAGGCCGTGCGCGAACGCCGCGCCGCCCTGCCCGGTGACGACCCGGCCGCCAACCTGCGCGCCATCATCCAGGGCAACTTCGACGATACCCAGGTCAGCGGCCCGGCCATGAAGACCTGGCTGGCCTTCTGGGCCACCAGCATGCACCAGCCCAATCTGCGCCGCCTGCAACGCATCAACGACCTGCGCCTCTATTCCAACCTCTGCTGGCAATTCCGGCGCCTCCTGCCCCATGAGCAGGCCCGCGCCTCGGCGCGCGGCCTGGCCGCCATCATCGATGGCCTCTGGCTGCGCGGCGCCCTCTCCGGCGACGCCTTTAACACCCAGCAGGCCCTGCAGATCGCCTACGACTACCTGGACCTGCAACTGGCCAAGGCCTGACCGCTCCCTGACCGCTGCAACCCCGGCCGGTCCGCTCCGGCCGGGGCTTCCCTCCCGCTTTCCCTTATCCATCCCTCTCTGATCGAACCGCTCTGGGCCGCCCATCAGCCCGTCTCGGCACGCCTATGAATTTTTCATTGATTGAACGTTCAATAAAAATTAAGTAGACTGGATTCATCGCTGGCGCAAAGAGCTCCTTCTTTCGCGCCCCCTGTGTGCCTTGCGGGTGCCACGACGCCCGCCCAGCCTGGGAGAACGTCCATGGCCCGTTTCGCCGAACAGCAGCTCTACATCGGTGGCCGTTATGTCGCCGCTACCGGTGGCGCCACCTTCGAAACCCTGAATCCCGCCACCGGCGAGGTGCTTGCTGTGGTGCAGAGCGCCAGTCGCGCCGACGTGGACAAGGCGGTGGCCGCTGCCGCTGCCGGCCAGAAGGTCTGGGCTGCCATGACCGCCATGCAGCGCTCGCGTATCCTGCGCAAGGCCGTGGACATCCTCCGCGAGCGCAACGACGAGCTGGCGCTGCTGGAAACCCTCGACACCGGCAAGGCCCTGTCCGAGACCCAGGCCGTGGACATCGTCACCGGCGCCGACGTGCTCGAGTACTACGCCGGCCTTGTTCCGGCCCTGGAAGGCGAGCAGATCCCGCTGCGCGAGACTTCCTTCGTCTATACCCGCCGCGAGCCACTGGGCGTGGTCGCCGGCATCGGCGCCTGGAACTACCCGATCCAGATCGCCCTGTGGAAATCCGCCCCGGCCCTGGCCGCCGGCAATGCCATGATCTTCAAGCCCAGCGAAGTCACCCCGCTGACCGCGCTGAAGCTGGCCGAGATCTACACCGAGGCCGGCCTGCCCGATGGCGTGTTCAACGTGGTCAATGGCGTCGGCCCGGAAGTCGGCGTGGCCCTGACCGAGCATCCCGGCATCGAGAAGATCTCCTTTACCGGCGGCGTCGCCACCGGCAAGAAGGTCATGGCCAGCGCCGCCGGCTCGACCCTCAAGGAAGTCACCATGGAGCTGGGCGGCAAGTCGCCGCTGATCGTCTGCGACGATGCCGATCTGGAGCGCGCCGCCGACATCGCCGTGATGGCCAACTTCTTCAGCTCCGGCCAGGTCTGCACCAACGGCACCCGTGTCTTCGTGCCCCAGGCGCTCAAGGCCGACTTCGAAGCCAAGGTGGTGGAGCGGGTCAAGCGCATCAAGCTGGGCGATCCCCTGGCCGCCGAGACCAACTTCGGGCCGCTGGTCAGCACCCCGCACATGGAAAAGGTGCTGGGCTACATCGCCCAGGGCCAGGCCGAAGGCGCCCGCCTGCTCATTGGTGGCGAACGCGTCACCCAGGGCGAACTGGCCAAGGGCAACTTCGTCGCCCCCACCGTCTTCACCGATTGCCGTGACGACATGGCCATCGCCCGCGAAGAGATCTTCGGCCCGGTCATGAGCATCCTGGCCTATGCCGACGAGGACGAGGTGGTGCGCCGCGCCAACGACACCGAGTACGGCCTGGCGGCCGGCGTGGTCACCCGTGACCTGGCCCGTGCCCACCGCATGATCCATCGCCTGGAAGCCGGCATCTGCTGGATCAACACCTGGGGCGAATCCCCCGCCGAGATGCCGGTGGGTGGCTACAAGCACTCCGGCGTCGGTCGCGAGAACGGCCTCACCACCCTCGGCCACTACACCCGCATCAAGTCGGTGCAGGTCGAGCTGGGCGACTACGCCTCGATCTTCTAAGCCGCTCAGGCAGCGCTGTTCTCCCCTCTCCGCTGGAGAGGGTCCGGGGCTGGGGCCCGACCCCACCCGCCGTCAGGAGGAGACTTTTTCATGGCACACGAATTCGACTACATCGTCATAGGCGCCGGCTCGGCCGGCAACGTCCTGGCTACCCGGCTGACCGAAGACAAGGACGTCACCGTCCTGCTGCTGGAAGCCGGCGGCCCCGACTACCGCCTGGACTTCCGCACCCAGATGCCGGCCGCCCTGGCCTATCCGCTGCAGGGCAAGCAGTACAACTGGGCCTACCAGACCGAGCCCGAGCCGCACATGGACAACCGCCGGATGGAATGCGGCCGCGGCAAGGGCCTGGGCGGCTCCTCGCTGATCAACGGCATGTGCTACATCCGCGGCAACGCACTGGACTATGACAACTGGGCGCAACTCGACGGCCTGGACGACTGGACCTACCTCGACTGCCTGCCCTACTTCCGCAAGGCCGAGAAGCGTGACGCCGGTGCCAACGACTGGCACGGCGGCGAGGGTCCGGTCTCGGTGACCACCGCCAAGCCGAATACCAATCCGCTGTTCGAAGCCATGGTCGAAGCCGGTGTCCAGGCGGGCTATCCGCGCACCGAAGACCTCAACGGCTATCAGCAGGAAGGCTTCGGCCCGATGGACCGCTTCGTCACCCCGAACGGCCGTCGCTCCAGCACCGCGCGCGGCTATCTGGATCAGGCCAAGGGTCGCCCTAATCTGACCATCGTCACCCACGCCACCACCGATCGCATCCTCTTCGAGGGCAAGCGCGCCAATGGCGTGGCCTACATGAAGGGCGATTCGCTGGAAGCCATCACCGTGCGCGCCCGCCGCGAAGTCCTGCTCTGCGCCGGCGCCATCGCCTCGCCGCAGATCCTGCAGCGCTCCGGCGTCGGCCCTGCGCCGCTGCTGCGTCGCTTCGACATCCCGGTCGTCCATGACCTGCCCGGCGTCGGCCAGAATCTGCAGGACCACCTGGAGATGTACCTGCAGTACGAGTGCAAGCAGCCGGTCTCGCTGTACCCGGCGCTGAAGTGGTACAACCAGCCGCAGATCGGCCTGGAATGGATGCTCAAGGGCACCGGCCTCGGCGCCAGCAACCACTTCGAGGCGGGCGGTTTCATCCGCTCCAGCGAGGAATTCGACTGGCCCAACATCCAGTACCACTTCCTGCCGATCGCCATCAATTACAACGGCACCAACGCCATCGAAGCCCATGGCTTCCAGGCCCACGTCGGCTCCATGCGCTCGCCCAGCCGCGGCCGCATCGAGCTGACCTCGCGCGATCCGCGCCAGCATCCGAGCATCCTGTTCAACTACATGAGCACCGAACAGGACTGGCGCGAATTCCGCGACGGCATCCGCCTGACCCGCGAGATCATGCAGCAGCCGGCGCTGGATCCCTATCGTGGCGAAGAGATCAACCCGGGCCGCGATTGCGTGACCGATGCCCAGCTGGACGCCTTCGTGCGCTCCCACGCCGAGACCGCCTATCACCCGTCCTGCTCCAACAAGATGGGTACCGACGACATGGCGGTGGTCGACGGCACCGGTCGCGTGCACGGCCTGGAAGGCCTGCGCGTGGTGGACGCCTCCATCATGCCGATCATCGCGACGGGCAACCTCAACGCCCCGACCATCATGATCGCCGAGAAGATCGCCGACAAAATCCGTGGTCGCGCCCCGCTGCCGCGCAGCAATGCCGCCTACTACGTCGCCAACGGCGCCCCGGTACGGGGTACTCCCATGCGTGACGTCAACGGCCAGCGCGCCGCCGAGCCCGTCCCGCAGCGTCGTGACCAACCGGCTGCCTGATCCCAGGCAGCGGAACGCAAGAAGGGCGCCCTCGGGCGCCCTTCTTGTATATGCCTTTCCAGGTGACGACGGGCAGTCCGCTCTTCCCCCTCTCCCTCGGGGAGAGGGCCAGGGTGAGGGCAGCCTGCCTAGCCGCTCATTTCACAGACAATCCTTCACCGCCGTCAGAATGGTCCGCGGCCGCAGCGGATTGTTGGCCATCTGCTCACGCAGCTGGATGCGCGTACCGCGCGACGCCGACCCGATGTCGATGATGGCCGCCGTGGCGCCCGGCACCTTGCTATCCACCAGCACGCGCTGCCCACTGCTGCCCTGCGGCTGGACCAGCACGTGCCGACCATCCTTCTCCAGGCCAGCCACCAGACAGGTGCGATAGTCCTCAGCACTCTTGCCCGTGCGCAGCTCCATGGGCGGATTGCGTTCAAGATTCGCCTGGCTGGTGCACCCGGCCAGGGCAGCGGCCAGGACGGCCAGGGTTTTGGTTCTCATCAGCGGCTCCTCGCAAGCTCTTTGCGTCATTTTAGCCGCAGCTGGCTTACGCCAGCCTTAACCGTCGCACATCCTTGGTTTACAAGGGCTTTTCCATGGCTATAATGGCCTCCCCCTTGCCGGTATAGCTCAGCTGGTAGAGCAACTGACTTGTAATCAGTAGGTCCCGGGTTCGACTCCTGGTGCCGGCACCATCTACAACAAGGGTTTCAGCCGCTTCGTGCGACGCCATACCAGCGGCGACGTAACAAGCAACGTAACAAGCGGCTGAGGAAGAGTGGAACGGCGTCAGCCAGCCAGAGAGTGAGTCTGGCAGTGAGAGCCAGCATGAGTGAGGCGGCAAGAGTCTCGGCCGTGAATCCCTCCCCCCGAAAGCGAAAGCAATTTTTCAGGTTGGCGAAAAAAGTAGGTTACTGAGGTTACTTTTTTTTCTAATCACCCTCTATCCCTTGCCAGACAAGGCTTTCAGCGGTTTGGCCAAAAGTTTTTTTCAGGTTATTTGAGGTTATTAGTAACTTTCCAGACAGGTTACTTCCCTCCAGGCTGAAAACCTTGATCTAGAGCGGTTCCAGAAAAAGTAACCTCGGAAAAAACCTCAAGTAACCTCCCCCAGGTTACTGACGAAACCCAGCAACGACGCGGCCTGGAGCCCTGTCAAGCGACCCCTCTACCCTCGGTAACCCACTTTTTTTGTCGACCTGAAAAAGCTCTCAAGCACTCATCGGCCTGGGGATGCATTCGGCCGTCTGAAAAAAGGCTGGCGGTGCAGGGATTCGCAGGGTTTTTCAGGCCTGCCAACCCCCGTACAGCCCCAGTAGCGACGCGGAAAGGGCCCAGGTGCAGGGCTGCAGAAAAAGCGACACGTTTAGACCGCGGGCGTGGCGGGGGGACGACGGCGCGCGCTGGATGCAGCATGTGCGCCGCCGCCGTCTCTCCGCTCGCCGGGCTAGAACTCCCTCAAGCAGCACCCCTCGACGTCCCGATAAGGGCAGCCGAAGCATTCCTCGTCGTAGTCACAGAGGTAGTAAACCTCTTCGTCTACGTCTTCACTCCCGATCCCGCTGGCGACCAAGTAGTGCTCCGAGATCTGGACGTGTGCGTTGATCAACTTGCAGTGGTGCAGGTGCATGGTTTGACTCCGTGGTTTGGAGCTAGAAGAGTGGCGTCACGACGCGTCGGATGGGTACCGTCGGCAGGCGGCGACCGGGGGGCGTAGGCTGGTCGCAGCACGGCCGGAATCAGAACAGAGACCCACTCCCCTATAGCCAGTCAGCATGATAGAAACGCCCTGCAGCCTCGGCTGCCATGAACGGCACTGCTATCTATTTGAGGAGTTACTGCTGCTATGGCTGAGCTTTCAGAATCAAAACTTGGCACCCCGAGAGACACAGCGCCAGTGACTTGGCTTATACATAGGCTAGCCTCCTCCCTGGTTGGCGAACTTTTCACCGGCGGCTATTACCGAACCTGCATCAAATATGCAGAAAGCTTCACGGATGGCAAACGCGATCCAACCCTGAGCGACATCAATAGCTGGGCAAAGCGATCACGAAAGGAGGATTTCCACACGGTAAACAGCCACGCCTTTATCACTGCCTGGGCTGCTCAAGAGGCTGGAATGGAAAGCATAATTGCGGAGATCATTAGAACTTCGGATAGCGCTGCCGTCATCGCGCTATCCAAGCTCGGCAGTGGCACGTACTCGTCGCTACCAAGGCCCTGGGAGGAGGACGTGTGCTTGGACATTGCCAAGAAACTTGAACGAAAAGCGATTAAAGCGACGCCAAATGGCGTAGAAGACATTGCGCTAAGAATGGCAACATTGTTTTCTTGGTTTGGTATTGAAATGAAACTGCGCCAAGAAACCATCCTGGCTTACAACGAAGCATCACTAGTGCGCAACACCCTACTGCACCGATACGGTTACCTTGAGCCAAGACACGCCAATAAGTTTCCAGCACTTGCGCAATGGAGCGACAAGGTAATACCGATGTCGACCGAAAGGGCTAGAAGATATCACCAGGCGATAGCCGACTTAATTGTTGCATTATCGAATGGTTTCTTTGCTTGCAAAGAATACAAATAAAAACCGCCCTAAGGCGGCTTTCAAGCAGAGCGCTGTCACGAAAGCAACAGCGCCTCGGCATCGAATTCCCTAGGACGGTAGTTGCATGAGCTCGTATGGCCGGAAGCGGATCACCTCCTCCCCCAGCCAGTCGTTGACTTGGGCCAGGCGGGCCTGCAGCGGCTCCAGCTCGTTGGCGGCGTAGACTTGGGCGGCGTCCCTGATCGAGCCGAAGCCGCCTGCGTTCTGCGGCACGATGCCCATCAGCTGCGGCGGGATCCGCAGGCCGGCGAGCATGTCGTCGCGGGTGATGCTCTTGATCGAGTTGAATTCATCCTTCGCGGCCACCTCGCTGACCGGGATCAGTTGGATGCCGTCCTTCTTCCCGTTGGGCGCGTAGACGAACAGGTTGCGGAAGTTGCCCGGGCCCTTGGCCGAGCGCAGCGCGGTGCGCAGGGAGTCGATGTCCTCCTCCTTCTGGGCGGCGTCGGTCATGTAGAAGATGAAGCCGGCGTGGCTGCCGTTGTTGTAGTACTTGCGGCGGAACAGCGTGGCCGACTCGTTGAGCAGCGCCGACTGCATGGCGGCAAGCCACTCGGGCATGCCGTAGATCTCCTGGTTGATATCGGCCTCGCGCAGGTGGCAGATGGTGCCCGGGGCGAATTCGTGTTCGTCCCGCCAGCCACGCACCTGGAAGAACTGATCGCCCTCGCCGCGGCGCATGTACTTGGCCAGCACCGGCTGCAGGCTGACCGGATTGCCTAGCAGCGACTTGCGCCGCTCCAGGTACGCATTGCCCGACCAGAGCCAGTCCAGGGCGAACTGCTCGAAGGCCCCGCGGCTCAGCAGCTTATGCGGGATGAAGGTCCGGGCCAGGAGGTTGCGCTTGAACTTGAGGCCCGAGTCCAGATAGACGCTGGCCCGGGTGGCCTTGGCCAGACCGTCGAGCGACAGCGGCGGGTCGTAGTAGCGACCGTTGAACCAGCACTCCAGGTAGTCGAAGACCTCGCGGCCCTCGAGCACCGGCGAGGGATCGCCGAAGGTGAAGGCCTCGACCGGGCCGGGCGCCGCGGTGGCCTGGACGGCCAGGCTGGTGGAATCGCTCATCAGTAGATCTCCATGACGCCGGTATTGCGGGCGGTCTGCCCTTCCAGCGGCTCGTTGTGCAAGGCATGAAAGAGGGCCCACGCGAGATCCGCGTGGCCGGTGGTGTCGTTGCGGCCGGCGGTGTAGGTGAACTGGCGGCCGCTGGCGGTGGTGGTCTTGCGAATGGCCATGAGCGACTGGGCGACGTCAGTCCAGCCGGCGTCGAACTCGAGCCGGCCGTTCTTGATCACGTCGTAGGCCTTGAGCACCAGGCGGGTCTTGACCTCGGGCGAGTAGCTGAAGGTGGTCACGCCCGGGAAGAATTGCTTCACCAGCTGGGCCACGCCGCTGCCCATGCCGGTGACATCGATGCCGATATAGGTCACCCAATAGCGCTGGCAGACCTGGCGGATCGCCTCGGCCTGGGCGGCGAAGTCCATCCCGCGGAACTGGTGGCGCTCGAGCACGCGAAACTTGCCGCCCGGTACCGCCGGCGGCGCGACCACCACCAGGCCGGCGGTGTCGCCGGTCTCGGCGGGGTCATAGCCGACCCAGACCGGGCGATCGCCCAGAGGTCGAGCTGCAAACGGTTTGTAGTCCTCGGCCCACTCGACCCAGCTGTCCACCATGCAGGGCTGCAGCATGGCCAGGGGGAAGATGCTCGCGCCGTCGTCGACGAACTGGCACATGAGCAGGTTCTGGAAGGCCTCGGCCGAGTATTCGAGCTTGAGCTCCTCCAGGTCGAATAGGTCGCAGCCACGAGCCTCGGCGTCCAGGATCGTGACGATCTGCCGCCAGATCCGGTCCTCGCAGAGCCGGCCCTGCTGCAGGGCATCATGGGAGACGTCCAGTTTGAGGTGCTGGGCGACCGGCTTGCCCTTGTTGAAGCGCTCGCCGGTCCAGAAGGTATAGGCCTCATGGGCCATGGAGCTCGGCGTCGAGAAGTAGGTCCGGCGGTATTGCTTCTGCATGGCCATGCCGCTGGCCACCTTGTTCAGCTCCTCGAAGCGAAACGTCCAGAAGAATTCGTCGAAGTAGAAGTTGCCGTGGTAGCCCTGGGCGGTGCGGGCATTGGTACCGAGGAAGTGCAGCTCGGCGCCGTTGGCCAGGATGATCGGATCCCCGGTCACATCGACGCCGCAGACCTCCCGGGCGAAGGCCTGGATATACGCCTTGAAGATATGCGCCTGATTCTTGCTGGCCGAGAGGAAGATCTGGTTGCGCCCGGTGATCAGGGCGTCCAGGAAGGCCTCGCGGGCGAAGTAGTAGGTGGCGCCGATCTGCCGGCTCTTGAGGATGGCGCGGGTCCGCTGCTGCCCGGCCCGGTACCAGTCCAGCTGGTAGCCGAAGCACTGGTCGCGGAAGGCGCTCTCAAGGGCCTCGATCTGCTCCTCGGTGAATTCGTTGCGCGCCGCCTTCTTCTTCGGCCCGGCATTGCGGTTGTCCAGCTTGGGATTGAGCTCGGCCTCGGTACCGCCGCCCTGGAAGCGCTGGATCCGCGCCTGGCGCTCCAGCTGGCGGTGGAGCAGATCGATCTCCTTGAAGTCGCCACCGGTCTTGCCGTCCTTGAGGATCAGCTGCACCAGGCGCGCCTCAAGGGCGCCGCCGATCCGCTCAACGTTGTCCGCCCGGTCCCACTCGTCCCGGGCCTTCCAGCTGTGGACGGTCTTTTCCTTCTCGCCAATCGCCTCGGCGATCTCCCTCACCCGCCAACCCATCCAGTACAGATGCTTGGCGCGCCGCCGCACGTCCATCATCAGGTCGGTGGACGGGGCGGCCGCCGGCGTTTCGGCCGGGCTTGGCAGGGGCGAGGAATCGGATAGGCTTTTCATGGCCGCCAGACTGCCGCCCTGATCCCCTCCTCCATAGCGCGCGACCGTGTACCGTGCGCGCCTACAAAACCCCCTCGTTGCTGGGACGCGCGCGCGTCCCGACCATGCCCCTCATCGCCCAAGCACTCCCGCTAAGCCTCTGAGGATCCCCGGCATGGCCGACCCCAAGACCCCCAAACTCCGCTCTCCTTTCTTCCGTGTCGCCGTCGAAGGCGCCACCAGCGATGGCCGTCAGATCGAGCGCGCCTGGATCGAGCAGGCCGCGGCCAGCTACAACCCCAAGACCTACGGCGCTCGCATCTGGATGGAACACATCCGCAGCAGCGTGGCCGACAGCCCCTTTAAGGCCTACGGCGACGTGGTGGCGGTCAAGGCCGAAGAGGTCGAGATCAACGGCCAGAAGAAGCTGGCCCTCTTCGCCCAGATCGAGCCCACCGCCGACCTGGTGGCCATGAACAAGGCCAAGCAGAAGATCTACACCTCGATCGAGATCTCGCCCAAGTTCGCCGACACCGGCGCCGCCTACCTGGTCGGCCTGGGCATCACCGACAGCCCGGCCAGCCTGGGTACCGACGTGCTGTCCTTCGCCGCGGCCAACCCCGCCGGCAACCCCTACGCCGACCGCAAGCAGCACGCCGACAACCTCTTCACCGTGGCCGAAGAGACCGCCCTGACCTTCGCCGAGGTCGAGGACAAGCCCAGCCTGGGCGTGATGCTCCTGGCCAAGGTCACCGACCTGCTCAAGGGCAAGGAAGCGCGCACCGAAGGCGAGTTCGCTCAGTTCGGCGCCGCCGTGACCGCAGTGGCCGAGCACGTCCGCGAGCAGGACAGCCGCTTCACCAACGCCGAAACCGCTTTCGCCGAGCTGGCCGGCAAGCATGCGCAGCTGCAGGCCGACTTCACCGCCCTGCAGGTGCAGCTCAGCCAGACCCAAGACCCCAACCAGACCAAACGCCCTCCGGTCACCGGCGGCGATGGCAAGACCCTGACCGACTGCTGATCAGCCGTTCACTTTCCCGGAGAGATCCATGCGTAACGATACCCGTGCCCTGTTCAACCAATACCTGGCCCAAGTCGCCGCACTGAGCGGTGTGTCCTCGGCGGGCGCCACCTTCGCTGTCGACCCCACCGTCCAGCAGAAGCTGGAAACCCGCATCCAGGAGTCCAGTGACTTCCTGAGCAAGATCAACCTGATTCCCGTCGACGAGCTGCTCGGCCAAAAGGTCGGCCTGGGCGTCTCCGGCACCATCGCCAGCCGTACCGATACCAGCGGCTCGGCCAGCCGGAATCCGCGCGACGTGTCCAGCACCGACAAGCAGGATTACAAGTGCGAGAAGACCGACTTCGACACCGCGATACCCTACTCGCTGCTGGACGCCTGGGCCAAGTTCCCGGACTTCCAGGCGCGCCTGCGTGACGCCATCGTCAAGCGCCAGGCCCTGGATCGCCTGATGATCGGCTTCAACGGCACCAGCGCTGCGGCTACCACCAATCGCGCCACCAACCCGCTGCTGCAGGACGTGAACATCGGCTGGCTGCAGCAGTACCGCAACAACGCGCCCCAGCGCGTGCTGAAGTCGGGCAAGACCGCCGGCAAAGTCGTGATCGGCACCGGCGCCGACGCCGACTACAACAACCTGGATGCCCTGGTCTTCGACGCGGTCAGCAACCTGATCGACCCCTGGTACCGCAAGGATCCGGGCCTGGTGGTGATCCTCGGCCGCGACCTGGTCCACGACAAGTACTTCCCCCTGGTCAACCGCGAGCAGGCACCCAGCGAGAAGCTGGCCACCGACCTGATCCTGGCTCAGAAGCGCATGGGCGGCCTACAGCCGGTCGAGGTCCCCTACTGCCCGGACAAGGGCATGCTCATCACCTCGCTCGAAAACCTGGCGATCTACTTCCAGACCGGTGGCCGTCGCCGCTTCGTCAAGGAAACGCCGGAGAAGAACCGCATCGAGAACTACGAATCGAGCAACGACGCCTACGTGGTCGAGGACTACGGCTTCGGCTGCCTGATCGAAAACATCGAGACGGGCGTATAAGTCATGGCCTCCTCTCCCGCGAAACGGCACTTCCTGGCAGCTGCAGCGGCACTTGCCGCCGCGGCAGTCGGGCCAGCCGAAACCATGGCGGGTCGTACCGTGTACGAGCAGCAGCTGGCTCAGCTGCTGCAGGACCGGCTGCGACTCAAGCAGGTGCAATCCACCCAGGCCAAGGCCGAGCTCAAGCGGCAGCTGCTGGGCGCGTATGCCGACTATGTCAGCGGCGTGCTCGAGGGCGGCAACGGCGCCCAGGATGAGGTGCTGGTCACCGTGATGATCTGGCGCATCGATGCCGGCGAATTTGCCGGCGCTCTGGATATCGCCGCCTACGTGCTGCGCCACGGCCTGCTGATGCCCGATCGCTTCGAGCGCGCCCCGGGCTGCCTGATCGCTGAGGAAGTCGCCGAGGGCGCGCTGGCCTCGCAGAAAGCCGGCCAGCCCTTCGACCTGGACATCCTGGTCCGCACTGCCGTGCTCACCGATGAGCACGACATGCCCGACGAGGCGCGCGCCAAGCTCTATCTGGCCATCGGCCGGGCCGAGCTGGCCGACGTCGACGAGGATCGACCCGGCCGTCCAGGCCAGTTGGTCTCAGCCATCGAGATGCTACGCAAGGCGATCGGCCTGCACGACCGCTGTGGCGGCAAGAAAGACCTGGAACGGGCCGAGCGCCTGGTCAAGAAACATGCCGCCCCTGGCGGCTAACCGAGCGGTCCCCCGCAACCCCGCCGGCTCGGGGCGGATCGGCCAGGCCTAGCCTGGGACCGTGAAGCCCCGACCACCGGCGACCCATTCGAGAGCAGCACCATGAGCGGATTCGTTGCAGGCGGCACCGTCGCCAGCGGTCAGGTTGTGTCCGATCCCTTCTGGCCAGCGATCGAGCTGGACCAGGTCCGCGCCCGGCTGCGCATCGACAGCAGCGTCACCACGGAGAAGCTGAAAGCCGCGGTGATCGCCGCGACCATCAGCGTCAACCGCGAGCTCGCTGGCTATCGCTTCGCTCAGGCTACCAGTGGCTACGCTACCCTGGCCGTGGTGCCCGGCTCCCAGGTCGACGGCGTCAGCGAACGTGCCCATCTGTACCTGCGTGCGATCGACGCCGCGACCGCGGCCGAGGTCGCCGAGCGGTACCGCAGCTATGACAGCACTGCCAAGGGTGACAAGGATGCCGAGGCAGAGACCCCAACCATCGACGACTACCGACGCGATCAGCGCTGGGCCATCCGCGACTTCCTGGGCCTGGCCCGGACCACTGTGGAGCTCATCTGATGGCCACCGTCATGCGCGCCCAGCAAGGCGACACCCTGGACCGGATCTGCCTGCGGCATTACGGGCGCACCCAGGACGTCACCGAGACCGCGCTCGAAGCCAACCCGGGCCTGGCCGAGCTGGGCCCCATCCTGCCGATCGGCACCCCTATCACCCTGCCAGACGCCCCCGCCCAGGTCTCTGCCGGCATCGCCGCGCAGCAGCCGGTCAGCCTCTGGGACTAGATGAGAAACATCATGCCTGACCGTCCTGAATCCTGGGCCTGGTTTGCCACCTGGCTCGAACACAATTGGCCCGCCTTTTACGCCGCCATGGTCGCCTGCGTCATCGCGGGCCTCCGGATCGCCTACAGCGGCGGCACCCTGCGCCGCGTGCTGCTCGAAGCGCCCCTCTGTGGCGCCCTGGCCCTGGCCGCCAGCCATGGCCTTTCCTTGCTGGGCATCCCTGCCAGTACCGGCCCCTTCTGGGGCGGAATCATCGGACTGCTGGGCGTTGAGGGCACTCGCGCCGCGGCTAAACGCTTCGTCGAACGCAAGGTAGAAACGCAATGAACCAGCCCAAGATCCTTCTCATCGGCGCCCACGGCCTGGCCGTGCGCGACCTGCAGAAAGCCCTAGCCGCGGCCGGCTTCACCGTCGACCTGGACGGCGACTTCGACGAAGGCACCGAGCAGGCCGTCGAAGCCTTCCAGCGCTCGGTCGGCCTGGTGGCCGATGGTATCGCAGGCCCCAAGACCTTCGCCGCCCTGCTGGGCAAGCGCGATCCGCTCCACCTGGGCTACGCCGACCTCGAGCTCGCCGCCAAGACCCTGGGCGTACCCGTCGCGGCCGTCCAGGCGGTCAATGAGGTCGAGTCCAAGGGCGAAGGCTTTCTGGACAACGGCCGGGTGGTGATCCTGTTCGAGCGCCACGTCTTCTACCAGCGCCTGGTCAAGGCCCACGGCCAGGCCCAGGCCGATCGTCTGGCCGCGCTCAATCCGAACCTGATCAACCCGAAGTCCGGCGGCTACGTCGGCGGCGCGGCCGAGTGGCAGCGCCTGACCTCGGCCCGCCAGATCGACGAGGCCTGCGCGCTGGAGTCGTGCAGCTGGGGCCTGTTCCAGGTCATGGGCTACCACTGGCAGGACCTGGGATATGCCAGCGTCCAGGACTTCGTCACCCGCATGCAGACCAGCGAAGCCGAGCAGCTCGACGCCTTCGTCCGCTTCGTCAAGGCGGAGCCCGCGCTGCTCAAGGCGCTCAAGGCTGGCAAGTGGGCCGACTTCGCCCGCGGCTACAACGGCCCGGCCTACGCCCGCAACCTCTACGACGTGAAGCTCGAGCGCGCCTTCACCCGCTACAGCGCCGCCGCCCCGGCTAAGGACGCCGCATGACACCCGTCACCGACGTGCAGCGCCTCGAGCCGCAGGATGGGGAGGTCTTCATCCTGCCGGCCGGCGCGTCCTTTGAAGAAGCCGAGCGCCTCTGCGAAGCCATCCAGACCGCCAAGCCGGGCGTGCGGGCTGTGGTGGTGATCGGCGAGCTCGAGCACCTGGACCAGGCGGCGATGAACCGCGCTGGCTGGTACCGCCAATGATCGGCTGGAAGGAGAAGGCGCTCTTCGCGCTCGCCCTGGTCCTGACGATCGCCGTGCTGTGCCTGACCCTCTATGGGCAGGGCCTGCGTGTCGACCAGGCCAACCAGAAGCGCAAGGCCGCAGAGGACCAGGTCACCCAGCTGACCGGCGAGCGCGACCACCTCACCGACACCCTCACCGAGCAGCGGGCCGCCCAGGCCCAGCTGCAGACCACCCAGAAAGACCTGCGCCGCGAGATTGATGTCCGCAAGCGCCGGATCCAGGAGCTCGAAGATGAAAACGCCGACCTCAAGGCTTGGGCTGGCCAGCCTCTGCCTGCTGCTGCTCGCCGGCTGCGCCAGCGGCCCGTCCTCACAGGAGCCACGGCTTACCGTGAGTGGCTGTCCAGTGGTAACGCGCTGCCAGCTGCCGTCGACCGACCCGCGCAATAACGGCGAGCTCCTGGACGACAGCGAGGTCCTGGAAGCTGCCTGGGCCGACTGCGCTGCCAAGGTCGATATGGTCTATGACGCCCAGCAGGCGCGCCCATGAACAAGCCTGAAAGCCTGCGCGCTCACCTGCTCGCCGCCGTGCCGGAGCTGCGCCACAGCCCGGACCGGCTGCTGGTTTTCATCGACAAGGGCAAGCTGCGCTGCACCGCGGCGGCCAGCCTGTCCTGGGAGTACGGCTACGAGCTGCAGATCATCCTCACTGACTTCGCCGGCCACCCAGACGCGGTGATGCTGCCGCTCCTGGCCTGGGTCCGGACGAACCAGTCCGAGCTCCTGGTCAACCTGGACAAGTCCGCCCAGGGCATCGGCTTCGAGGCCGACATCCTGGACAACTCCAAGGTAGATCTGGCCATCACCCTGCCGCTCACCGAGCGCGTGATCGTGAAACGCCAGCCGGACGACACCTATCAGCTTGAGCACGTACCAGAGCGGCCCTGCACTGCGTACCAGGAGCCCGGCACCTGGCAGGTCTTCGCTGATGGCGAGCTGCTTGCCGAATGGCAATCGGGATCCGCCGGCGATGCCCTGGCCATGGAGACGCCACATCCGGGCCGCAGCCGTGGCTGACTTCGAGGCGCTGGAGACCTGGCTCTCGCCGCTCTTGCAGAAGCTCGATGGCCGCGGCCGAGCCCAACTGGCCCGCAAGGCTGCCCAGCAACTGCGCCGCAGCCAGCAACAGCGGATCCGCGCTCAGGTAAACCCCGATGGCTCGCCGTTCGAGGCGCGCAAGCCGCGGGATCTGCGAGGCAAGAAGGGACGGATCAAGCGGCGCATGTTCGAGAGGCTCAAGATGGCCCGCTACCTCAAGGCCAAGGGTTCGCCGCAACAGGCGGTGATCGGCTTCGCTGGCCGCGTCTCCCGCATCGCCCGCGTCCACCAGTACGGCCTGAAAGACCGCGCCGAACGCGGAGCCTCCGAGGTCCGCTACGCTCGCCGCGAATTGCTCGGCCTATCTGACCAGGACCTGCAGCAGCTGCGCGACTCGCTTCTGGACGTCCTCGGTTTGTAGCGACCGCCGCTACACAACCGCCCGGCTGCACCTCGCGCGCGCGGCCGCCATCCTCCGCGGCATGACCGATATCGCCGCCCTTTCCCGCCTCATCGAGAACCTGTTCCGCCTTGGCACCGTTGCCGAGGTCGACCATGGCAGTCTCCCAGACAAGCGCCCTGCCCGGGTTCGGGTTCAGAGCGGCGAGCTGCTGACCGGCTGGTTGCCCTGGGCCGCCCTGCGCGCTGGCACCACCCGAGACTGGGATCCGCCCACCGTGGGCGAACAGGTCCTGGTCCTCAGCCCCAGCGGCCAGACCGCCCAGGGCATCGCCATTACCGGCCTGTTCAGCGCCCTCATTCCTGCCAATGGCGATCGCGCCGGCCTGCACCGCCGCACCTACCCGGACGGCGCCGTCGTTGAGTACGACAGCGTGGCCCATCGCCTGCGCGCCATCCTGCCCGAGGGTGGCGTCACCGACCTGACCAGCACCGGCGGCATCAACATCGTCGGCCCGATCAACCACCAAGGCGACTACACCCAGACCGGCAACCAGAACGTCACTGGCAAGGTGACCGTCAGCGTGGACGTGGTCGCCGCTGGCATCAGCCTGGTCAAGCACCCCCACGGCGGCGTGCAGACCGGCAGCGGCCAGACTGGAGCGCCCACGGCATGAACCGAACCAACGGCCTGACCGTCACCGAGCTCGAGCACTTGCAGCAGTCTGTGGCCGACATCCTCACCACGCCGATCGGCACTCGGACCATGCGCCGCGCCTACGGCTGCGACCTGTTCAGCCTGCTCGACCAGCCGCTCAATCCCGCCCTCGCCCTGCAGGCCAAGGCCACCGCCGTGACTGCCCTGCTGCGCTGGGAGCCCCGCCTCAACCTCACCTACATCGGCATCAGCCTGGGCGACGCCCCGGGCCAGGCCTTCGTTGACCTCGAGGGCTACAGCACCGTCAACGACGCCGCCGTCAGCCTGCGCGCACCGCTAACCCTGGGAGGCCTGTAATGGTCGACACCTTCAGCCCCATCGACCTCAGCCAGCTGCCGGCCCCGACTATCGTCGAGACCCTGGACTTCGAGACTCTGCTCACCGCCCGCAAGGAGCGGCTCATCAGCCTCTACCCTGCGGCCGAGCGCGCCGCCATCCGCGAGCGCCTGGCCCTGGAGTCGGATCCGGTCAACAAGCTGCTCCAGGAGAACGCCTATCGCGAGCTGGTGCTCCGCCAGCGGGTCAACGATGCCACCCGCGGCGTGATGCTGGCCTTCGCCGTGGGCACCGACCTGGACCAGCTGGGCGCGAATTTCAGCGTGACCCGCCTGCTGCTCAAGGCCGCCAATCCCAACGCCGTGCCGCCCACCGCTGCCGTCTACGAATCCGACGACGACTTCCGCGCGCGGATCCAGCTGTCGCCCGAGGGCTACACCACCGCCGGCAGCCAGGGCAGCTACGTTTTCCACGGGCTGTCCGCCGATGGCAACGTCCGCGACGTCCAGGCCATCAGCCCCGCGCCGACCCAGGTGACCATCTACGTGCTGTCGCGCCTGGGCACCGGCCTGGCCTCGCCCGAACTGCTGGCCAAGGTCACCGCTGCGCTCAACGCCGAGAAGGTCCGGCCGCTCACTGACAAGGTGACCGTGCTGTCGGCCAACATCGTGGACTACCAGGTCAACGCCGAGCTCACCCTCTACGACGGCCCGGATTCCGATGTCGTGGTCGCCGCCGCCTACAAGGCGGTCGAGGACTATGCCGCCAGCGTGAAAAAGATTGGCTATGACGTCGCCCTGTCTGGCCTGTACAAGGCCCTGCACCAGTCCGGCGTCCAGGCGGTCAAGCTCACCCAGCCCGCCGCCAGCCTGGTGCTGGGCAATGGCGAAGCCAGCAACCTGACCGGCGTCACCCTGACCGTGGCGGGTGCTACCAATGTCTGAGCTGCTGCCACCCAACAGCACGGACCTGGAACGGCGCCTGGCTGAAACCGGCAGCGCCATCAGCGACGTGCCGGTGCCCACCCGGTCGGTCTGGGACCCGAACACCGCCCCGGCTGAGCAGCTGCCCTGGCTCGCCTGGGCCCTATCCGTCGACGCCTGGGACCCGCAATGGAGCGAGAACCAGAAGCGCCAGACCATCCGCGCGAGCATCCAGGTCCACCGCACCAAGGGCACCTTCGGCGCCATCAAGGACGCCCTGGCCGCCCTGGGTTTCCCGATCCGCGTCCAGGAGTGGTACCAGCAGGATCCGCCCGGCAAGCCCGGCACCTTCCGTCTGCTGATCGACGTCGACCAGATCGGCGTGCCCAACAGCAGCGCGCTGCGCTTTATGCCCGTCGTTGAGGCGGCCAAGAACCTGCGCTCGCACCTGGACACCATCGAGCTGCGCGTCGCCACCAAGAGCCGCGCCTACCAGGGCGCCGTCACCACTGCCGGCTTCGAGCTGACGATTCGCCCCTCCGACACCCAATACGCCGCCCTGGAGCCTGGCTTCGTCCTGGCTGAGTCCGGGCTGCACCAACTCACCAACGTGGACCTGGTCCAGGCGCTGGAACTGAAAAATGGCTGACTTGACCCTACCCGAGGTAATCACCCGCTTCCGGGGGAATGAGGCGCGTATCGCCGACTTCACCAATGGCAACGCCGCGGGCTACTACATCACCGTCGACGGCAAGAAGGTGGAGACGCTGCCAAGCGTGGTCTCCCGTCTTGCGGCTGCGATCGCCGCGGCCAGCTCTACGGCCGACACCCTCAAGGGCACCGGCGGCGCGAAGCTGATTGGGTTCGGTACGGTCACGGTCGATGCTGCCCTGACCACCCAGGCCAAGGGCATCGCAGACAACGCGAAGGCCATCGCCGACCTTGACAAGGCCAAGCTCGCCAAGGATGGCGGCACCATGACTGGCCCGCTCAAGCTGGCGGGCGATCCGACCGACCCGCTCCACCCGGCTACGAAGGGCTGGGCGGAAAATCTGGTCGGCGCGTACTGGAAGCCAGGCGTCGGCGACCTATTGACCACTGTGCGAGGCGCGCCGGATGCATCGTGGATTCCAGACGGCACGAACTATCTGCAAGCCAGCTATCCCGACCTGTTCGCCAAGCTGGGCCTTTTGCAGTCGGACAACACTACGGCGCCCTGGGCGCAAGTTTCGCCCTCAAACACCAATACCGGCGGGGCGAGCGGATACCAGGCGTTCTTCGGCGTGGCAAACGGCGTGCTTCTAAGTTACGACTCGGCCAATACGAAAATCATCCGCAGTGGCGATGGCGGCGCAACGTTTACCTCTATCGCTTCGCCCCTATCTGGGAGCCTTTGCGCGCTTGCGACCGATGGGAAGGGCGTCTGGTTGGCAGGCAGCACGGCTGCTCTCTCGACCGGCCAAATCATCCGCAGCACGGATAACGGCTTGACGTGGCAAATCGCCGGGAGCCTGCCTGACGCGGTGTCGTGGTACACGGTGTCCATAGCAACCGACGGCAAAGGCACCTGGATTGCCAGCGGAAATGCCTCGTTTTACTACAGGTCGACTGACAACGGCACTACCTGGATTCGGTACGCCATCACAAGCAGCACTTACCGCTGTATCACCTACGCGACCGGCTCAACTTGGTATGCCGTCCAAGCCAGCAACAAACTCATCAAGTCAACTGATAACGGCCTGACCTGGGTCGAGGCCCCTCCGCCCCTGTACGGCGGAAACTATTCAATCGTCATTCAGGGCCTTAGCTTTTCTGGCGGCATCCTGGCGGTTACCGGCTATTACGGGATCTCAAACACCTACTACTGCGTCGGCGGGCTAAGCGCTGACGGCGTTAACTGGCGCTGGTGGACGATGGGTAGCCTTGGCTCGCCGGTGTATCCCCAGCCTGTAGTTTTCGGCCGAGACGGTATCGCTCTGTGCGCCGGCTACACGGCCGGCACTTGGCGTATCAACTATGCGCTAGATGCCTCCCATGCCTCTGGGGTTTCGATCACCACTGCGGCCAATATAAACACCTCTACCAACTATCCAGCGGCCATGTGTACGGACGGATTGTCGACTTGGTACTGCGTGAGCAGTAACTCTGGCGGCATCACTCGTAATTTGCCCGCCTACGACGTCAAGACGCAATTTCGCGTCCCGAAATCGCTCGCCCAGCCAGCTCCCTTCGCCACCTTCGTCAAGGCCAAATAACCATGGACACCATCACCCTCTATCAATGGGGCGCCGATGGCGTCCTGGTTGGCTCCATCCAGGCCGACCCGATGGCAGGCATCCCCGAGCGCAGCACGCCGACCGCCCCGCCGAAGGTCAAGGCCGGCGCCGTGGTGGTCTGGACAGGATCCGGCTGGGCTGTGACCGATAAGGCCCCCGAGGCGCCGGTACCGTCCCAGGCGGAGCAGCTGGCTGCCATCGCTGCCAAGCGCTTCACCGTCGAAACTGGAGGCATCACCGTCCAGGGTCTGCCGATCGACACTTCGCGCGACAGCCAGAACCTGATCACCGGCGCTGCCCTGGCCGCAGACCGCGATCCGGCCTATAGCGTGAAGTGGAAGACCGCCGGCGGCTTTGTCGAGCTATCCGCCACACAGCTGCTGGCCCTGGCCGACGCCGTTCGCAAGCACGTCCAGGCCTGCTTCAACCGCGAGGCCGACCTGGCCGATGCGGTCGAAGACGGCACCTACCAGGCGACGATGCTCGAGCAAGGGTGGCCGGTATGAGCAAGGGCCACTTCGAGAGCCGCCCGGCCATGCGCCAGGTGGACCGCTGGACCTGGGAGCTGGTCGAGCCGCTGGTCTTCGTCGACCCGGTCTACGGCCGGATCGTCGTACCCGTTGGCGAGCGCAGCGACCTGGCATCGATCCGCTTTCTGCGCGAGGTCGCGCGCTGGGCTCTGATCCTGGCCATCCTGGCCTGGGTGGCCGGCGCCCTCTGCGCCCTGCTGCTGCCTCTGCGGGCGGCCGCGGATCCGCTGTTGTGGGCCAGCCTGGCCGCCACCGGCATCTATGCCGCCCTGGCCGGCTACGCCGTGCTGGCGGCCTTCGTCCACGACTTCCTCTACCGCACCGGCCAGCTGCCCCGGGCTGCGGCGGACGCGGTGCTGTACCGCGCCTGCCGGGCTGAGGGCGAAGCGCGCTGGCGGGCCTTCATTTTCTGGATCGGGCCACGCCTCGGCGGGGCCAGTCACTACCACACCGGCAGCAAGGGCTGATCATGGACTTCCACACGATACACACCGCCTACGGGCTCAAGCGCCTGGCCCAGGCCGAGGCTGCCGGCGTCGCCATCAACCTGACCCACGCCGCCGTGGGCGACGGCAATGGCAACCTGGTGACTCCGGCCGAGGGCATGACCCAGCTGGTGCGCGAGCGCTATCGCACCACCATCAACCGCGTCTACCAGGATCCGGACGATGCCCGGGGCTTCATCGCCGAGATCGTCATCCCTGCAGCTACCGGCGGCTTTACCCTCCGCGAGGTTGGCCTCTATGACGACCAGGGCAGCCTATTCGTGGTCGGCAACCTGCCGGACACCTACAAGCCGCTGGCCGGCGAGGGCGCCTACTCGGACGCCGTGCTGCGCGTGCAATTCCTGGTCTCGAATGCTTCGGTGATCACCCTGCAGGTGGATCCGAACCTGGCGGTGGCCAGCCACACCTGGGTGCTCAACACCTTCGCCAAGGCCCTGATCATTCCAGGCGGTACCGCGCGCCAGGTGCTGGCCAAGGTCACGAACACCGACGGCGACTACGCCTGGACCGATCCCACCGAGGCGAACGTCACCGTCCGCTCGATCGAGGAGATCCAGACCCTCGCCGCCAACCAGACCGTGGTCAACCTGGCCAAGACCACCACCGTAGGTCTGGCGGTCTACGTCGCCGGCAACCGCCTGCGCGCTGGCGAGGAGTGGAGCGCGACCAGCAGCACCGCGCTCAAGCTCACCAGCAGCTACGCCGCCGGCACCAAGATCGTCCTCGCTCAGAACGACCCTCTCGGCACCTTCTTTGATCCGCTGATGAAGACCCAGAACCTGGCTGACGTGCCGGACAAGGCCAAGGCCCGGGCCAACCTGGAGCTTTACAGCAAGAGCGAGGTGGACGCGCTGATCACCCGGGTACCGGCCGGCACGGTCGGCTACTTCGCCGGTACCACCGCCCCGGCCGGCTGGTTCAAGGCCAACGGCGCTGCGATCTCGCGCACCGCCTACGCCGATCTGTTCGCCGCCCTGGGCACCTATCACGGCGAGGGTGATGGCTTCACCACCTTCAACCTGCCGGATCTGCGCGGCGAATTCATCCGCTGCCTGGACGACGGCCGCGGCGTCGACAAGGGCCGCGGTATGGGGACGGCGCAGGCGAGCCAGAACCAGGAGCACGCTCACACCGGCAAGACCTCCCAGGCCGGCGCGCACTCGCACGTCTACTCCGACACCGATACCTACCTGACCAACTCGAGCGGCCTGTCCGGCGGCAACAACTTCACCGACCGCACGACCAACTACAACACCAGCACCAACGGCGACCACATCCACGTCGTCACCATTGACCCGAGCGGCGGCAGCGAGGCGCGCCCGCGCAACATCGCGCTGCTGGCCATCATCAAGTACTGAGGCAACCCATGGACAAGATCGTCTATCAAACCGACCAGGCTGGCTTCTACCAGGGCCAGACCTCCGCCGATGAGTCGCCGCTCGAGCCCGGCGTCTATCACCTGCCGGCGCGCTGCGTGGAAACGCCGCCGCCCGCCACCTGGGAGGACAGTCAGTGGCCGCGCTGGGATGGCACCGCCTGGCGTCTGGTCAACCGCCCGAAGGCCTTCGACGCCGAGGATCCGGTCGACAAGCTCAAGGCCTTTCTCGCCGCCAACCCGGACGTGGCCAGCCTCATCACCGCTGCCTGATTGTGTAGCAGCGCCCGCTACAAACCCCGCCCCGCGACCCGCGCGCGCGGATCCGCCAGCCTGTGCAGCGTCACCTACCCACCTGCGCAGGCTTACCCTCCATGGCTGACTTTCATCACGGCGTGCGTGTCCTCGAGCTCAATCAGGGCACCCGCTCCATTTCCACCGTTTCCACCGCCATCATCGGCATGGTTTGCACCGGCAGCGACGCCGATGCCACCACCTTCCCGCTCGACACGCCCGTCCTACTGACCAACGTCCAGGCGGCTGTCGGCAAAGCCGGCACCAAGGGCACTCTAGCCACCTCGCTACAGGCGATCGCCGACCAGTCCAAGCCCGTCGTGGTCGTGGTCCGAGTTGCGGACGGCGCCAGCGCGGCTGAGCTGCAGTCCAACCTGATCGGTGGCGTTTCCGCGGCCGGCAAGTACACCGGCATGAAGGCGCTGCTCGCCGCCAAAGCCCAGCTCGGCGTGACGCCGCGCATCCTGGGCATTCCCGGGCTCGACACCCAGGCCGTGACCACCGCCCTGCTGCCGATCGCCAAGCAGCTGCGCGCCTTCGTCTATGCCAGCTGCTACGGCTGCGCCACCAAGGAAGACGCGGTCGCCTACCGCAACCAGTTCACCGCCCGCGAGCTGATGCTCCACTGGCCGGACTTCCTGGCCTGGTCCACCGCCGACAACAAGACCGTCACCGCGGCCGCCACCGCCCGCGCCCTGGGCCTGCGCGCCAAGATCGACCAGGAGACTGGCTGGCACAAGACCCTGTCCAACGTCGCCGTGGCCGGCGTCACCGGCGTTTCCAAGGATGTCTTCTGGGACCTGCAGAACACCGCCACCGACAGCGATTACCTCAACAGCAACGAGGTCACCACGCTGATCAACCACGAGGGCTACCGCTTCTGGGGCTCGCGTACCTGCAGCGATGATCCGCTGTTCGCCTTCGAGAACTACACCCGCACCGCCCAGGTGCTGGCCGACACCATGGCCGAGGCGCATTTCTGGGCCGTGGACCGGCCGATGCACCCCAGCCTGGTGCGCGACATCGTCGAGGGCATCAACGCCAAATTCCGCGAGCTGACCCGCCAGGGCTACCTGTTGGGCGGCGAGTGCTGGTACGACGCCGACGCCAACGATGCCAGCACCCTCAAGGCCGGCAAGTTGTGGCTCGACTACGACTACACCCCCGTCCCGCCGCTGGAAGACATGACCCTGCGCCAGCGCATCACCGACCGCTACCTGGCCGACTTCGCGACTCGCGTAAACGCCTGATCCTGATCACCCGGCGCCCCTACGGGCGCCCATTGGAGAGCTGCCCCCATGGCCATGCCCCGCAAACTCAAGAACATGATGCTTTTCAACGACGGCCACTCCTACCTGGGCGTCGCCAAGTCCGTCACCCTGCCGACCCTCGGCCGCAAGATGGAAGCCTTCCGCGGCGCCGGCATGAACGGTCCCGTCAAGGCTGACCTGGGTATGTCCGACGACGGTATCCAGCTGGAATGGTCCCTCGGCGGCCTGGACCTCACCGTCCTAAAGCAATTCGGCGCCGTGGGCGCCGCAGCCGTGCCCCTGCGCTTCACCGGCAGCTACCAGCAGGACGACACCGGCGAAGAGACCGCCGTCGAGATCGTCGTCCGCGGCCGCCACGAATCCATCGAGATGGGTGAAGCCGCCGCCGGCGAGGACACCGAGCACAAGATCACCACCACCGGCAGCTACTACAAGCTGATCGTGGACGGCGAGACCGTGATCGAGATCGACCTCCTCAACTTCATCGAGAACGTCGGCGGCGAAGACCGTCTGGCCAAGCAGCGCGCCTCGCTCGGCATCTGATCCCTCCCCTTTTCCAGCCCGCTCCGGCGGGCAATCCCTAGCCTATTCCCTGGAGTACCACCATGAGCGACACCACCCACACCGTTCCTGCAGGCGACCACACCCACACCATCAACCTCGACCAGGCCGGCAGCCACAGCCACAACGCGCCGCAGCCGGTACCGGAAAACGTAGTCGTCTTGGACCAACCCATCGTCCGCGGCGCGACCACCATCGCCCAGATCGCCCTGCGCAAGCCCAACGCCGGCGCGCTGCGCGGCATCACCCTGTCCGACCTGCTGCAGATGGACGTCAACGCCATCGTCCGCGTGATCCCGCGCATCAGCACCCCGACCCTCACCGAGGCTGAGGTCCGCGCTATGGATCCAGCCGACCTGGTCGACGCCGGGAGTGTCGTCGCAAGTTTTTTGCTCAAGAAGTCCATGAAGGCGGATCTCTTCCCCGCCACGTAGAGGATGCGATGGCGGATCTCGCCATCACCTTCCACTGGCACCCCGCTCAGCTCGACCAGCTGAGCGTTTCCGAACTGATGGACTGGCGCGAACGCGCCCGCAAGCGAGTCTCCCCCGATGGCCAATGACCTGCAGATCCGTGTCCTCCTGTCCGCCCTGGACAAGGTCACGGCCCCGCTCAAACGCATCGCCGGGGGCGGCAACGCGACCGCCCGGGCGCTCAAGACTGCCCGGGACCGGGTCAAGGAGCTCAACCAGCAGCAGCAAGACATCAGCGCCTACCAGCGCCAGCGCGAGGCCGTGCGCCAGAGCGCCGAGGCCCTGGCCAAGGGCCAGGAGAAGCTGCGGTCCTACCGCGAGCAGCTCAAGGCCATGGACGCCCCGTCCGCGGCCTTCCAGAAGACCTTCGCCAACGCGGCCGCTGCCGTCGACAAGCTGCAGGCCAAGCACACCGCCCAGCGCACCGAGCTCCAGCGCCTGCTGCCGATCATGCGCGCCAGTGGTGTCGATACCCGCGACCTCGGCGGCGCCCAGGCGCGCCTGCAGGCGCAGATCACCAGCGCCAATGCCGCGATCGACACCCAGAAGAACAAGCTCGAGCGCCTCAATCGCACCCAGGAAAAGCTGGCCAACGCGCGCGGCAAGCTCAAGCGCGGCCAGGAGCTCGCCGGCAACGCCGCCATGGCCGGGGCCAGCTCGGCCGCAACCGGCGCCGCGATCGGCGGCCCGGTGCTGGGCATGATCAAGGCATTCGCCCCGGCCGAAGACGCGGCTACCCAGCTGCGCGCCTCGCTGATGCTGAGCGACGGCTCGGTCCCTGAATCCTTCAAGCAGATCTCCGACCTCGCCACGCGCCTGGGCGATCGCCTGCCCGGTACCACCGCCGAATTCCAGGAAATGATGACCATGCTGGTGCGCCAGGGGATGTCAGCCAAGACCATCCTCGGCGGCATGGGCGAGGCCGCGGCCTACCTGGGCGTCCAGCTCAAGATGCCGGTCACCGAGGCGGCTGAGTTCGCCGCCAAGATGCAGGACGCCACCCGCACCAGCGAGAAGGACCTCATGGGGCTGATGGACACCATCCAGCGCGGCTTCTACCTGGGCGTCAATTCCAACGACATGCTGGAGGGCTTCAGCAAGATCAGCCCGGCGCTGGACATCATCAAGAAGGAGGGCCTCGAGGCGGCCAATGCCCTTGCTCCCCTGCTGATTCAGCTCGACCAGAAAGCTATGGAAGGCGGCGCTGCAGGTAACGCGGTCCGAAAAATTCTGCAGATGGGTATGGCTACCGACAAGGTGGCCAAAGCCAACAAAGCGCTGGCCAAGCACAAGATCAAGCTGGATTTCACCGATGGTAAGGGTGAGTTCGGTGGCATCGAGAAACTCTATAGCCAGTTGGAGAAGCTAAAGAAGCTCGACACTGAAACCCGCCTGGGCATCACTAAAGAGATCTTCGGTGATGACGCAGAAACCCTGACGGCATTGAATACCTTCATGTCCAACGGCATAGCGGGCTACCGCGACGTCCAGGGCAAGATGAAGGCCCAGGCGGACCTGCAGATGCGCGTCAACGAGCAGCTCAAGACCGTGACCAACCTCTGGGATGCCGCGACAGGTAGCTTCACCAACGCTCAAGCTCAGTTCGGAGCGGCCGTCGCGCCTCAGCTCAAGGAAATCATCACCTGGCTGACCGATGCTGCTTCCGCCACGGGCGCATGGGCCGAGGCCAATCCCACGCTCGCCGGCAACCTGGTCAAGGTCGCCGCCGTGATCTCGGCCGTGTCGATCGCCTTCGGCACCGTCGCCCTGGGCGTCGCCGGCGTGCTCGGTCCCTTCCTCGCGCTGCGCTTCATGCTCGCCCAGGTCAACATCCGCTTGCCCAACCTCATCGGCCTGCTGTTCAACCTCGGCAAGAGCGCCCTGCCCCTGGTAGCTGCCGGCTTCCGGTTGCTCGGTGCCGCCGTGATGGCCAACCCCATCACCGCCATCATCTTCGGCCTGGTCACCGCCGGTACCCTGCTCTACACCAACTGGAGCACCATTGCGCCGCGGTTCAAAGGGATCTGGGAGGAGATGAAACTGGGCGCCAGTGGTGGTATTACCGGGATCGCCAAGCTGATCCTGGACTTCTCGCCGATCGGCCTCTTCTACCGCGCCTTCGCCGCGGTGATGACCTACTTCGGCGTCGAGCTGCCGTCCAAATTCACCGACCTTGGCGGCATGATGATGCAGGGCCTGGTTAACGGCATCACCAGCGGCCTGGGCGCGGTGAAAAACGCGGTGATGGGCGCTGGCGAGAGCGCGATCAACTTCTTCAAGGAGAAGCTCGACATCCACTCGCCCTCCCGCGTCTTCGCCTCCCTGGGTGAATTCACCATGCAGGGCCTGGCCATCGGCCTGGGCAAGGGGGAAGGCAGCCCGCTGTCCCAGATCGCCGACACCGCCAAACGCATCGCCAGCGCCGGCGCGGTCGCCCTGGGCATCGGTACTGCCGCCACTCCGGCGCTGGCCAACGGCATCACCTTCGACGACCGACCTGCGATGTCCGCCGCCGCGCCTGCTGCACCGGCGGGCGGCGACGTCTACAACATCACCATCAACGCGGGTGCCGGTACGGACGCCCAGGCGATCGCTCGCGAGGTCCAGGCCGCCCTGGCCCGCATCGAGAGCCAGAAGGCCGCCCGCAGCCGCAGCAGCCTCAAGGACAGGACCTGACCACCATGATGATGGCCCTCGGCAATTTCATCTTCAGCCTCTACACCCTCGCCTACCAGGAGCTCCAGCGGCAGACCGACTACCGCCACGCCACCAGCTCCCGCGTGGGCGCCGCGCCGGCGCGCCAGTTCCTGGGCAAGGGCGACGACAGCATCACCCTTCCCGGCTGGCTCGCCCCGGAGCTTGCCGGCACGCCCAGCAGCCTGGACGTGCTGCGCTACATGGCCGGCACCGGCGGCGCCTGGCCACTGATCGAGGGCAGCGGGCGGATCTACGGGCTCTGGGTCATCGAGAGCATCACCGAGACCAAGACGCTCTTCTTCCAGGACGGCACCCCGCGCCGCATCGAATTCAGCATCGCCCTCAAGCGCGTCGACGACGACACCGGCCGCGAGCTGCTCGGCGCCGGCATGGCCGGCATGGGCACCCTGCTGAGGAAACTGCTGTGATCCAGGAGCTGCTCGACACCGCCACCGGCCAGCTGCGCACCCTCGGCCGCGACCTGGTGCAGGGCGCGACCTATGCCCAGGCGCGCTACCAGATCCTGGTCGACGGCAAGGACATCAGCGCCCTCATCGCGCCGCGGCTGATCAGCCTGGATCTGACGGACAACCGCGGCCTCGAGGCCGACCAGCTGAGCCTGGTGCTGTCCGACCACGACGGCCTGCTGGCCATCCCGCCCCGGGGCGCCAAGATCCGCCTCTGGCTGGGCTGGTCCACCACGGGTCTGATCGACAAGGGCAGCTACATCGTCGACGAGACCGAGCACAGCGGCGCCCCTGACGTGCTCAGCATCCGCGCCCGCAGCGCCGACCTGCGCAAGGGCCTCAAGACCAAGCGGGACCAGAGCTACAGCGCCACCACCCTGGGCGCCGTGCTGCGCGTCCTGGCTGCGCGCCAAGGGCTTACCCCGCTCATCGCGCCCGACCTCGAGGCGCAGCAGGTCCTGCAGCTGGACCAGACCGGCGAATCGGACGCCAACCTGCTGACCCGCCTGGGCGAGGACTATGACGCGGTGGCCACCGTGAAAGCCGGCCGCCTGCTGTTCCTCCCGGCCGGCGGCGGCAAGGCGGTCAGCGGCGCCGACCTGGGCCACGTCACCCTCACCCGCAAGGACGGCGACCAGCACAGCTATCTGCAGGCCGATCGCGAGAGCTATGACGCCGTGCGCGCCTTCTACTACGACGTCAACAGCGCGAAGAAGAAGGAGGCCATCGCCGGCGGCGGCGAGAACGTGAAGGACCTGCGCCACACCTACGCCGACGAGCTCTCTGCGCTACGCGCCGCCCGGGCCGAGTGGAACCGCCTGCAGCGCGGTACTGCCACCCTCACCTACCAGCTCGCCTTGGGCCGGCCTGAGCTCATGCCCGAACTCACCTACACCCTGCAGGGCGTGAAGGCCGAGATCGACGCCATCATCTGGTACGGGGGGAACGTTCAGCACAGCCTCACCGCGGACGGCGGCTACACCACGCGCCTCGAGCTGGAAGCCAAGCTGCCAGAAGACCTAGTCGCCGACCTGGTCGACGAGATCCAGGGCGATTACACCGGCATCATCGCCTACTACCGCGATCCCAAGACTGGCAAGGAGCACACCCTCACCGAGGGCGACCAGAGCAAGCCGCGGCGGTTACGGCACCTGTACGCCACCAAGGCGACGGCGAAGCGTGCTGTGGACCGGGAGTGGAAGAAGCTGCAGGCAGAGAATGCTCAGAGCTGACTATGGCTTAGCGGTCCATGCACTCGGGCCATATCCCGAACCATGCGGTGCACACGCTCTTGATCCTGGTGGCGGAGCAGTCGAAATGCATTCAACAGGTCGACCTCCGATGCAGATGGCATGAGGATTAGAGATTGTCGGAAGGGGTTAACTAGATGTCTCTGGACTGCCGTTTCCATGTGATGCTTACCCAGCAATACTGTATCTCCATACAGTACATTTTGTGAGGTAGTTCGCCAACCCTGGATCAGCTGCAAATGCAAAAAGCCCGGCGTTAGGGCCGGGCTAGTGGGGCAATCATATGGCTTGAGCCGTGAAAACAGCTCCCATGGTAGGCGTCTTCACTCCGCTGAAAGAGACCGAACCATGTTGTTGGTCTTCACCCTTGAGGATGTCAGGAAGGTTAGGAAGCACGTCTTTAACTTGCAGATCAGGCGTTGTAGCCGCGAATACAGCGCTGACTGCCATGAGGATCGTCATACCGGATTTCGGAGTGCCATCCCCTGAGCCTACGACCATGACTTGCTTGATGACCCGGGACCCTTTCCCCAAGGTCGCAATAACGACATTGTGTGGTCCAACGGGGAGCTTCAGAACGTCATTCACAGCGCCTTCGCTGATCTCGGGCTTCCCGGCAGTGAAGCCAACCTGTGCGGTCTTTAATCGGCTATTGAGCCTCTTGACGAAGGTATCAACAGGTAGCTCAAGGCTTTTCTCATCTTCTGAGGTAGAGATAGGCATTTGCTTGGCAGCTTCAACTGGCATGCAAGGCAATACGCTTGCGGCCAGTACGAGGGACAGGCTGCCTGCCAGTCCAATTTTTTCAAGTCGGCGTTTGATGACACCCATATGCATCTTCATGGAACTGCTCCTTGGGAATCCATGATTCCTGGCCCCCATGGCCAGGGCCGGCAGGCCTTACGCCTTACCGGAATCCAGTGCGCCATCCGCTGCAGCCATAGCGAAAGCCATGCGGCGGACGGACTCTTTGTTGTACTCAGACATTCCTCGGACATAGAGGAGGATCTCAGCCTCTTCTGGGCCAAGCGCGTTTTCCGGGATAGCGCTCGCGCGTAGACCAGTTATGACGTAGCACACGTCAACGCCAGCGTTGTGAAGGGCCTGCAGGTACAGAGCATCAGGGCTCCGTTCATCCTTCTCATACTTCACTTGGGCGTTTGTCTTCACGCCGCCAAATTCGCCGAAAACCCCTTGGGACATGCCAAGGCGCTCGCGCTCCTCCTTCAACCGGCTCCCGATTGAACTCATTTGAATAAAACTACCCTGTTGACTTAACTCAATTGAGTGATAGAGTTCGCGTGACTTAACTCATTTGAACGAATTTGAACTATGACAGCGCTGCGCACACCGGCACAAGCACGTGAGGCCTTAGAGCGAGAGGGCAGGAGCATCGCCGACTTCTGTCGCGAGCATGAGCTCGACGCCTTCACCGTCTACCAGGTGCTGGCAGGCAAGAAGAAGGGGAAGCGAGGCATGGCCCACCGCGCGGCGGTACTACTGGGCATAAAAGACGGTGAGATAAACGTTGCTAAGCCGGAACAGTACGGGCCTGCGGCCCAGGGAGAAACTGGAAGATGAAACGCCCTGCCCTAGAAACCCGCCGCCAGGTCATCAGCGCTGTTATCTGCGCCTACCCTGGCGGCCGCGAGTGCGCCGCAGCCCGCCTCGGCTTGCCGCTCAAGAAGTTCGATAACCACGCCTACGAAACCGCTGGCTCCCGCCCGCTGAGTGATGCCCAGATCCTGCTGCTCGAGCAGGAAACCGGCACCACCCACCTGGTGGACTACCTGGCCTCTCAGTACGGCGGCTTTTTCGTCCGCCAGGCCGAGATCGGCGACCTGGACAACCTGGACCTCTACGCCCGCTCGGTGAAGACCGCCGTCAAGCGTGGCCTGGTGGACCAGATCATCGGCCAGGCGTTGGAGGACGGCGTCATCGATGCGAAGGAGATCGAGCAGATCCTCGGCGCGCATCGCCGGCATATGGCGGCACGCGAAGAAGAGGTCTGGGCGGTGATCACGCTGCATGCGGCCAAGGCAACGGATCCAAAACACTAGCCAGACGGCGAACCCTGAAAGCCTGCCAGGACAGTGGGCACGTAGTCGGCGCGGAGCGCCAGAAACCGGCTAGGCCGGAGCCGCCACAGGCGGCAGGGAAGATAGATGCGTTTGTTCAAGAAACAGAAGAAGGGGCAGTTCTGGTGCTGCTTCTGTGGTGCGCCCCTGGTCTGCCGGACCAGCTGGTTTGCCCACGTGTTCCTGCGGCAACAGGTTTTCCAGTGTCACTTCGCGCCCTGCAGCGCGTCGTTTTACGCCCATACCGAGCTGACCCACCTGGCCAGCCCGAGTGGATTGCCGAATGCGCCGGCTTGCGAATTGCCACCCAGCACCAGCCACCTCAACGCCATGGCGCAGAAGGTGTACGAGAACAACTTGGTCATCCGCGAAGAGCAGCTGAGCTTGCTCCAGGACGAGATCGACGAAGACCAGCAGCAGCAAGTCAGAGAGGACATCGCATCGTGACCACCACCAACCACCCCGCCGACTACCTCGACACCATGCAGGCTGCTGCCCTGGCCTACCTGCGCAACCACGAAGCCAAGCACCTTGGCCGCAGCCAGGCCCTGCAGGATGCCGCCGCCGCGCACCTGCAGCTGATGGGCGTGCCGCAGCACACCGCCGAGCGCCTGGTCACTCGCGCCAACGACCAACTCGAAGCCCTCAAGGGCCACCGCTTCCTGGACGTCGATGCCAGCACCGGCGACGTCGTTGTCCTGGTCAACCCGGCCACTGGCCTGCGCTACTGCATTCCGGTCGTGGAGATCTTCGACGCCCTGATCGACGAAGACCCCGGCACGCGACAGAACGCCTCCCGCTAAGCCCCTGAATACCTGATCCATGCCCGCCTAGCGTGGGTATGGGTGAACTGCGCCTTTTTGCAGCGAGAAACATCATGCCGAACACCCTTTCACTCCAGATCGAGCTGCCGCCGGCAGTCGCTGAGACCTACGCCCGCTGGCTCCAGGGCCGCGCCGACTACATCGTCAACCAGCACTGGAACGAGCCGCGCTACCTCCGGATCGAGGACACCGACAAGCGCCGCGCCGCCATCCTGCAGCGCTTCCCTTCCATGCTCGCCGCCCACCAGACCGCCGCCCAGATCCGCGCTCAGCTCGCCACCCAGGAGGCCAACTGATGCGCCGCCAACTCGACGTGACCCTCGCCCGCGACGCCGCCGGCTCTACCGTTGTATCGAACGATGGCGTCCTGGGCGTCATCGACTTCTGGACCCCCGCCGAGCTGCGCGAGCTCGCCCGCGCCTTGAATATCCTGGCCACCGACGCCGAACGCCATGAGGGCGGTAACCTGCGCCTTGTGCGCGACCTCGGTACCGGCCGCGCGGCGGAGTTCTGAGCATGTACCAGATGGATCACCAGCTCCGCGCCGACGTACTGCAGCGCCTCGAGGCTGACCTCGGCCTGCGGCACATCAACGGCACGGACTACATGCGTAAGGGCACCTGCCCGGCGTGCCACAAGACCGAGCTCTTCACCAGCCACGCCAACCCCTGGGTGGTGAAGTGCGGCCGCGAGGCGAAGTGTGGCCAGACCTGGCACGTCAAGGAGCTCTATAGCGACCTGTTCGAGGATTGGTCCGAGCGCTTCAAGCCCACCAACGACGCCCCGGCCGCCAGTGCCGATGGCTACCTCCAATTCGCCCGCGGCTTCGATCTGGGCCTGATCAAAGGCTGGTACACCCAGGAGAACTACTGGGACCGTGACCTCGGTATCGGCTCGGCCACCGTGCGCTTTGAAATGCCCGCCGGCGGCTACTGGGAACGGCTGATCGATCGCCCGAACCGCTTCGGCAGCAAGAAGGCCCGCTTCAAGCCGGCCTGGAGCTACAAGGGCAAGCTCTGGGTGCCGCCGACCGTCGACCTGCTGCAGGTCCAGGAGCTGTGGATCGTCGAGGGGATCTTCGACGCCATCGCCTTGCTGCATCACGGCATCCACGCCGTCTCCATGATGTCGAGCGCGCCCTTCCCCGAGGAAGCCCTCAAGGAACTGGCCCGTACCCGCGGCCCCAAGCTGCCGAAACTGGTCTGGGCCCTTGATAACGAGCCGACCGCCCGGGAGAACATCCGCAAGTGGGTACGCCTGGCCAAGGACCTTGGCTATCGCAACCAGGAAGCCGCTCAGATCCCGCAACCAGGTGGCCGCAAGGTCGACTGGAACGATCTGCACCAGCGCTGGATGTTCGAGAAAGAGGACAAGCGCAAAGATCGTATCGAGCGCGACCTGGAGATCGCCCACCACCAGGGCACCCTGCTGCTGGCCGATTCCCCCAAGGAGAAGGCGCTGCGGATCTACGGCTTCGAGGAAGCGAGCAGCGAGTTCTACTTCGACTTCGGCAACCGCATGTACTGGGCCAAGTTCGACCTCAGCAAGCTGGACGAAGAGCAGCGCGCCATCCTGGACAGCGACGAGCCCGAGGACCGGATGCTCAACGAGAACAGCGCCCGCCGCCGCGCTCTGGAGAACGTCTGCTCGCTCAAGCTGCTGGCCAACTGCAACTTCGAGACCCTCTACAAGCAGATCAGCGAATCCACCGGCGAGGCCTGGTACTACCTCCGCGTCAACCCGCCCCACGACGGCCCGGCCGAGAAGCTGGCCTTCACGCCCAAGCAGATGGCCTCGAGCGGTGAATTCAAGGCCAAGCTCTTGCACGCCGGTGCGACCTGGCTCGGTACCCAGAAGCACCTGGACCAGATCGTTATCACCCAAACCGAGGGAGTGAAGACCGTCGAGACCATCGACTTCATGGGCTACAGCAAGGACCACCAGGCCTACATCTTCAACGACATCGCCTGCCACAACGGCAACGTGGTCAAGGCCAACAGCGAGGACTATTTCGAGCTGGGCAAACGCCGGGTGAAGTCGCCGTCGCTCTTGAAGATCAAGGCGCAGCCCGATAGCACCGGCTACCGCGAAGACTGGTTGCCCAAGCTCTGGCTATGCTTCGGTGCCAAGGGGCTGATCACCCTCACCTACTGGTTCGGCTCCCTCTTCGCCGAGCAGATCCGCGGCCAGTACGAGAGCTTTCCCTTCCTGGAAGTAACCGGCGAGCCCGACGCCGGCAAGTCCACCCTGCTGGTCTTCATCTGGAAACTGTTCGGCCGCAACTACGAAGGTTTCGACCCGACCAAGGGCTCGGCCTCTGGCCGCAGCCGTGCCATGGGCCAGGTTGCCGGCATGCCGGTCGTGCTCCTCGAGGGCGACCGCAACAGCGATGCCGCCAACACCAAGAGCTTCGACTGGGACGAGCTGAAGGACTTCTTCGGCGGCGGTCTGCTGCGTACCCGCGGCGTCAAGAACAACACCAACGAAACCTATGAGCCGCCCTTCCGCGGGACCATCGTCATCAGCCAGAACGCGCCGGTGACAGGCCACGAAGCCATCCTCTCGCGGATCGTGAAGCTGCACTTCACCAAGCCCAAAATCACCGAGGCCAGCAGCGCGGCCGCGGACGCCATCAACCTGATGGAGATCGAGGAGCTGAGCCACTTCCTGGTCAAGGCCATCAAGGCCGAACCCCAGGTCATGGCCCTATTCGCCGAGCGCTATCCGCACCACCGCCAGCGGCTGCGCAAGATGAGCGCCCTGCGCTCGGCCCGGGTGGTGAAGAACCACGCCATGATCCTGGCCCTGGTGGACTGCCTGGCCCTGATCCTACCGCTGAGCGAGACCCAGCTGGCTGCCTGTGATCAGCAGCTGCTGCAGATGGCCATGGAGCGCCAAAGCGCGATCAGCGCCGACCCGGCCGAGCTGGACGAATTCTGGGCCGTGTACGACTACCTGGAATCGCGCGGCGACCACGCCATGGTCAACCACGCCAAGAAGCCCGACGAGCTGATCGCCATCAACCTCAACCAGTTCGCCGAGAAGGCCGCTGAGTTCAAGCAGAAGATCCCGGACCTCAACACCCTGCGCCGCATGCTGCCCGACTGCCGCCGGCACAAGCTCCTGGGCATCAACGTTTCCACGTCCAGCGCGATTCGCACCCGCGAAATGCTGCGCAACCCCCTGAGCGAGAAGAAAGAACCCAACGTGAAGTGCTGGCACTTCAAGCCCTGATCCGCCCACCCCAAGGAGAAACGCCATGCAGCAATACCACTACCGATCCACAGACCCTGCAGTCGTCGCCATCGTCCAGGACTGCTTCAACCAGCGCCAAGCCCTGCGGCTCGCTGCTGATCGTCTGGGCGAGGCCTTCGGCGGTGTGGTCGCCCTGCTGCGCTCCACGACCGACGTCATGCCCGGCGGCATAAAGCTCAAGGGAGGCCAGGAGCTGGACGTCCACTGGTGCCGACCTGATCAGTGGGGCTTCCGCCGCCTGCGCGTCAAGCCGAAGACGGCCAAGGGCATGCCCAAGGCGGAGCGCGAAGCCCTCCAGGTCGAGCACCAGCGTCTGGTCCAGCTGTGGCAGGAGCACTGTCCGGCGTCGCTCGACGTGCATGCGTTCTGGGATCGCCTGGGCGTGAACACCGGCAACCTGCTGCTCAGCGGCGGCCTGTTCTTCACCCAACACGGATCGGCCTACTTCTGCCTGGGCTTCTGCATCGACCAGGCCGAGCACCTGGCCAACGTCGCCGCCGGCAAGCCCAGCGCCGGTTGGATCGACGGCGCTGAGGAGATCCTGCCCAGCCACTACGACGCCGCCCGCCGCGATTACAACCGGGAGGCCGCATGAACGCCAAGCACCTGGATCTGGCTGCCCGCCGCGCGCGGTTTGAGGAAGTGGCTTTTCAGCAGGGCTTCACCGGGGAGAACGACCTCGATCACGTCGACGGCACCTATGTTCGCCGTTCGGTCCAGGTGCTCTGGGAGTTCTGGCAGAAGGCCGCTGAGACCGAACCTACCGGCCAGCAGCTCTACGCCGAGATCAAGAAAACCAGCCAATACGCCAACCAGCGCGACTGGCCAGGCTGGCCCACGCCTTTCCCGGTCGCGATCGTTCCAGGAGATCCCTGCGGCTATGTCGTGAAGGGCGGCGTCGGCGGCCAGTACCGCTTCGAGGACGTCCAGCTGTTCGTGATCGACGGCGAGAAGAAGGTCCGGATCCGCTGACGGGACGCCGGAAAGAAAGAGGCCTGGGGAGCGCCAACTCGCCCAGGCCGACCACCACCACTGGAGAAACATCATGCCTAACGTAAACCAGCGCAGTAGCAATGCTCAGCCTATCACGCTCCACCCGGCCCTGCTGCAACGCTGCCAGGCCACCGCCCTCCTGGGCGAGGCGGTCATCCGCTACCAGGTCAGCCGCTCCAGCGGCGATCGCATCCACCTCCTCGCCCTGGCCAGCATGGCCAACACCCTCGGCGCCCTGACCGCCGAGGACGCCGAGGTCATCGAAACCACCCTGGCCAAGCCGGCCCAGCAGCACACTGGAGCAAACGCATGAACCGCCGTATCGACATCGTCATCGACCTGGAGACCCTCGGCCAGGGCAACAACGCCCCAATCCTGTCCATCGGCGCCGTTGCCGTGACCGGTGCCGGCACCGCCGCTGCGGCGATCACCGACGAGTTCTACAGCCGCGTCGACCTGGAATCCGCCATCGCCCGCGGCGCCGTGCCTGACAGCGAAACCATCGAATGGTGGTGGCGGCAGTCGCCCGAGGCCCGGGCCGAGATCGACGGCAGCCGGGATCGGGACGACATCCGGGCCGCGCTGGTGCTCTTCTCCAACTGGCTGCTCCAGCAGTCTGAGCCTCAGCCCGACCAGGACGGCGGTCTCGCCGATGTCGAGCGGCGGATCTGGGGCAACAGCCCTAGTTTCGACTGCATCATCCTGGGCAATGCCTACCGCATCGGCGACAACCTGGTGCCCTGGCACCACCGCGAGGAGCGAGACCTGCGGACCCTGCTAGACCTGTACCCCGCCGCCAAGCTGCGCGACTTCGAGGGCATCCGCCACCACGCCCTGCACGACGCTCGCCATGAAGCCCACCAGCTGACCCAGGCCCTGTCCGTCCACGCCCTCCGCCTGGACTGCGCTAAGGCCGAAGCCAGCCGGGTGGCATCGCTGGAACATTCCTACGCGCAGCCTAACGGCCTGGAGGAAAAATGATTGAGCGGACAACAGGACCTAGAGACGAAGGGTCTGCCAGATGAAAGAGCTATCCAACCAAACTCCGTTATCGAGAGAAGCGGGGCAGATACGAATGACTTGCCCTGTTTGCGGCATCAAGTTCAAAAGAGCAACGAGCCACGTAGTAAGGGTGGCTGTCTCGACTTGCAGCAGAGCTTGTGCTGCCCAGGCTCGGATAATTCGCGTCTGTAAGCCTTGCGTGATTTGCGGAAAGGAAATGGAGCTGCAGCCCTCTGATATTGAGAAAATCACCACCTGTTCCAAAGAATGCTCTTTCGTGCGTAGGACCAAGGGAAAGGGCTACCCGATAAGTAAAGGAACGACAGCTGTATACAAAAAACACGTCCTTCGGATGAGGCAAATCGGGGTATGTAGCAACTGCGGGACAGTGCATGGCCCTTGGTCCCTCCGCAACTCTGCAATCAGTCTTGCTACTGGGTACCCTGAGATCGTCAATGCTGGGGAGTTGTGGTGCCGCTCCTGCCATCTGGCAGACGTAGCCGCATTAGGCTCCGAAGTGCGCGATGCACCTTATAGGCGAGAACTTCAGTCGATAGGAGGCGCTGCATGAATACGGTTCAGCCGCTGCAACTCCTCGAGGCCGAGGCACGCACCTGGATCCGCAAGGGCTACATTTCGCCCGAGCGGATACAAGAATTGACCGCCTTGATTTCCAGTAAACGTGGTGCCCAGGCGGCCGATAAACTCATCCAGGAGATGCGGCGGCAGTACGGTCGCCGCAAGGAGTGGCTGGAGCAATGACACCGGCGACCGGGATCCTGACCTTCCAGGATCTGCAATCAATCACCGGGTACAACCGGCGCGCGGACGTTGAGCGGATCCTGCTCGACCAGGGCGTCCGGATATTCAGGGGCCGCACAGGCCCCTGGACCACCCTCGAACTCATCAACCAGGCCGGTGGCGTCAAGCCGGCAAGCCAGGAGCGGTACGACGTCGACATCCTATGAGGCGAGCCAGGAAGCGAAAGCTCAATCCCCATATACCCAGCCACATCGACCAGGCCGCGCTACCCGCGGCCTGTTTCTTCGATCACCGTGGGCACGGCGTCTGGTACACCCTGCACCGAGACGAAGCCGGCCGGCAGCGCCGCAAGAACGTTGCACCGGCTACCGTCACCCTCGCCGAGCTGCACCGCATCATGGAAGAGCGCGATGGCGTCGATCGCGAGAGCCTCGACTACCTCTGCAGCCAGTACCATGCGAGCCCGCAGTTCAAGCAGCTCGCCACCAAGACCCAGGCCGACTACGACTACTGCCGGAAGGTCCTGGTCGGCATTCCCACCAAGCTGGGCAAGCCACTCGGCGCCCTCGCTGTCCGCAAGTTCACTCCAGCCCTGGTCCAGCGCCTGGTTGATCGGATCGCCGCGGAGGGCACGCCATCAAAGGCTGCCCATGCCCTGCGCTACCTGCGCCGCGTTCTGCAGTGGGGCCGCAACCGCGGCTACGTCGACGTCAACCCTGCCCTGGGCATCGAGGCGCCCACCGAGCGCAAGCAGCGGCGGCTGCCGGCACCAGAAGTGATGGACCTGCTGATCCAGCGAGCTCGCGAAATGGGACGTCTCAGCCGCGGCCAACCTGGCAGCTGCCCGGCCTACCTGTGGCTGGTGATGGAGCTGGCCTACCTCTGCCGTTTGCGCGGGATCGAGGTGGTGACCCTCACCGACGCCAACGAATTGCCCGAAGGCCTGCAGACCAACCGCCGCAAAGGTAGCCGCGACAACGTCGTCAGCTGGACGCCACGCCTGCGGGAGGCCTGGAATAGCGCCCGGGCATACCGCACCGCGATCTGGACGAAGAAATCCATCCCCACGCCTGCTGCGCCTGAGCGGCGCCCGGCGATCGTGGCCATTCACGGCGGCGCCCTGGTCAAGTCCAGCCTGGACAGCGCCTGGCAACGATTCATCACCACGGCGATCGCCGATGGCGTCATCCAGGCCGAGCAGCGCTTCGCCTTGCATGACCTCAAGCGCAAGGGCATCACCGACAGCCCTGGCACCCGCGCTGACAAGCAACAGGCCAGCGGCCACCGCTCGGCCGCGATGCTCGACATCTACGACCTCAGCGTCCCCGTCGTCACCCCTTCCGCCCTCTAAATCAGCACGTAACAAGCTAGCCCGGACCCGCAAGGGATCCGGGTTAAAGCCGTGCGCATGCGTAACAAGAAAAAGGCTAAGTGACTGAAAGACAAGGAAAGCCCAGCTTTCTTGTAATCAGTAGGTCCCGGGTTCGACTCCTGGTGCCGGCACCATCTTCTTCAAGGTCTTGGACAAGCCACCTCTGCCGTGGCTGCCCCCGTCCAGGACCTCTCCCCAATCCCGTTAGCCGCATCCGATCTTCGCTGGTGAAGACCGGATAGAGGCTTTGTAACCGTCATTCCCAGACCCTAGCCTCGGTAAACCGGCGGAGAGGTCTACCGCACGCCTCTCCGCCGGAATGTCCGTAGCTAGCGTCCCAGCCTGGCGCCGTAGGTCCGTGAGAGCGCGGCCAGCGAATAGTTCGCGCGCATGAAAGCCTGGGCGTTCGTCGCGCGTCGCTGGGCCTCCGGGCGATCCTCATGGAGGCGGCGCAGCTGGGCCGCTGCCGCGGCGATGGAAGGACTGCCCCAGACGGCACCCGCCACCAGGGTCGGCATTTCGCCCTCCTCGACCGGCACCTCCTCGACCGCGACCAGGAAGCTGGTGGCGTCGCTGCAGAAATCCCGGGGTCCGGAATAGTCGGACACGACGGTGGGCTTGCCCAGCAACATGGCATGGGCGATGCCGTAGCCGAAGCCTTCCGACTTGTGCAGCGAGACGAAGGCATCGCAGCTGTCGAGCAGACCCCAGTAATGGCTGGCGGAGAGGTCATGGTCGAGGATGCTGATGCGCTCGTCGCCGCCGATGGCCTCCAGCACCCGGTCCCAGTAGCCGCCCTTGTTGCACCAGTGCTCGAAGTCGACGTTCCTGATCTTGAGCACCAGCTTCACGCCCTCCTCAGAGGGGAAGGCGGCCTTGAAGGCCTGCACCACGGAGAGCGGATTCTTTCTGGGTATCGAGCTGTGGAAGTCACCGATCGAGAGAAAGACGAAGTCCTCTTCGGCCAGGCCGATGGCTTTTCGCTCGAACGGCTCGAAGGCTACCGGTACGGCAATCCCCTTGCCGACGTTGATGATGGGCGTGGTGGTGACACGGGCATAGATGTCCTGCAGATACTCCGTAGGGACCCAGATCTCATCCATCAGGTCCAGGCCCAGGCCATGGCTGAGCGGCGGACTGGAGGTCTCCCAGAGGAAGAAGCCGATCTTGTGGGCCTTTTCCAGCAGATCCGCCGGCAAGCGCGAGCACTCGTAGGGAATCCGATCAGCATTGACGTGAAAGATGATCACCGGCCGCTCGACCTCGGTAGCCTCGCGGCACTGCTCTCCGCCCAGCTCGAGTTCGTCCTTGTCGACGGAGACGATGGCCGGTCTGATGCCGAGTCCCTTCAGCGCCTCGACGGTCATGCGCAGATTGGCCCCCAGTCCGGTCTGGGAGGTATGGCCGATGACGAAGACCTTGTTTTCCAGGGGGCAGGTGCCTTCGATCAGGGCCCGCAACCGCTCGGACAGACGACCATTATCCTGTGCGCCCTCACCTGGTTGCAGGATCTGCAACTGTGGATAGCGCCGGTACAACACGTCCGCCAGCCACTGTCTGGCCACCTCGGAGCTGGGCTCGTAGCCCAGCAAGGCCTTGGCCATGACCCATTCGGCCCGACCCAGGCCATCACCGACATCGCCCCGCCAGTAATCGAGCCAGGCGCCAGGCAGCAGATCGACGTGAAAGCCGGAGGCGCAGCAGAAAAAGACCTTGTTGAAGGTGAATTCCACATAGCGGGCGGCCGAGACCTCGCGGACACCGGCATCGCGTAGCTCCTCGTCCAGGGCGATCCGCCAATACCAGTTGATGTCGAAGGGCAACCGGGAGGAATCCGGATGGCGCGCCTGCAGCGGTCGGATCAGGCGCTCACCGCACAGCCTCAGGAAGGCCGCGGATCCGGCATTGGGTGAAGAGATCAGGCGATACAGGAGGTGCAGGTACTGGGGCCGGGAGAACAGGCTGTCCTTGTCCGCCTCATGCTTCTTCCAGAACAGGAACACCAGCCTGGAGACGAACTGCTCGGTCACTTCGTCGCTGAAGGCGCAGCCCTGGAGATAGTCGATCAGTCCGGCGGACACCGGAAACACCGTGCTGGCCTGCCACTGCTCGCGGAATTCATTGACATACCAGCTCACCAGTTCGGTGCGGCCCCTGAGTGATTGCAGATTTGCCGCCTGGCCAAAGCGCTTGTAATGGACGTGCTCCATGTACTTGGAAATGTAGGCATGGCTGCCGTCGTCCATCCGACTCAGGATCGAATCCTGCTTGAGCACGGCAGCCGCATTGGACCGAATCAGGGCATCCCACAGGGGCGTGTGGTAGATGGTTGCCTTTTTCAGCAAGGCCTCGTAGGGCGTGATGGTTGTTTTGAGAAAAGGCAGGGAACAGCCATTCGCCACGATCTGCGGCAATTTCGACGGGCTCGCGCCAGCCAACTGGGGAATTTGAAAGACCAGGCTGTACGGTGCCCCGGCCGTTTCCATATGGCGGATCTCGCCGCCGAATTCCAGGCTCAGGGAAACGGCCAGGTAGGGATTGCGAATATCCACCGCCCAGCCGATCACGGCATTGTCTTCCGCAAGGGTGAAGCAACCCAGGACCGGCGCCGTCGTCCAGTCCTGGAGCAGCAGCGTCAGCTGCTGTGAATCGCCCAGGTTGGTCGTGCGCGTCAGGCAGAACAGCAGGCGTTCCCAGTTGGTCGTCAGGCCATCGGCGGCCAGCGCCAGGCTGACCAGCGCCTGGGGCAGGCGACCGAAATCCAGCTTGCGACCGAGGAATTCTTCGGCGTAGAGAATGGAAAGGACCCACTCGAAAACGCTCTTTTCCAGCAGGAAGGCGATGGCGGTCCGGGCTTCCTCGGCATTGGGCAGGCGCCCCAGCAGCTGCGTGTAGCAGTTGCGGATCAGGGTCACCTTGCGCAACTCCTCAGGCAAGATGTCGCTGCCGGATAGCTCGTAAAGTCCCGTGTCCTGCATGCAGGTCAGGGCATCTTCCAGGTTGGCGATGACCGGGCTGTTGGTCAGCTCGTACTGGCTATCCCTGACCACTACCCTGATGGGCTCGAAGGATTTCAGACTGGGCAAGTCGAGGATGAAGCCCTGGCAGCCATCGCTGCCGAGGATGGTCTTCAGATCGGCTCTGAAGCGGTTCGCTACCGCGGACGCGATGATCTTGCCGGACTGGATCGCCACGACCTTGACCCGCTCCAGGGGGGCGCCCTTGTCGTAGGCCCAGCCCTCTATGCGCTTGGTGGCGCTGGTGTCGACGCACCCGATGAACGTGGTTTCCATGTTGCCTTAACGCCTCTGCTGATCCAGCTCCAAAAGTCTCGCCGCATAACGCCTGCCCACCGTGTCCGGAGCGAATCCACCCAGCGTCGCGCCGCGCTCGCGAATGCCCGCCCGGGCGCTCGCCCGGTTTCTCAGCGCCTGCACGGCGTCAGGCTGAGAAGGCTCGCCCCAGAAGTTGTCCGCGCCTTCGAGGTAGTCCGCTGCGCCGGTTGCCACCACCGCGCAGGGAATGAGTTCGACCCCGGCGACGCCCGTGCAGAAATCCTGGTTGCCGCCCGCCGCAGAGGCCACCACGTCCAGTCCCAGCAGCAGGGCTTCGGCGATACCGCGACCAAAGCCCTCGGCCCGGTGCAGGGAAACGAAGCAGTCGCAGGCGGCATAGAGCGCCAGGACGTCACCCTTGGCGAGCACCTGGTCGATCAGCACGATGCGTTCGTCGGCGGCGGCGAGCGCCTGCAGCTGCATCCAGGCGGCTGGCTCCTTGTCGGCCCTCATGCATTTCACCACCAGGCCGACCGTCTGATCCTCGCGCGCGAAGGCCGCCTGGAAGGCGCTGATGACGGCAACGGGATTCTTGCGGCGGAACGAAGAGCCGCCATCGAAGGAAAAGACGAAGTAGTAACGCCCTGGCACCAGGTCGAAACGCCGGCGCAGCAGGTCCCGTGGCTCAGGGGGAGCTACCTGCACGGCCATGGGCATCAGGCAGACCGGCACCGCCGCGATAGCCGACAGGGCCGTCTCGGTATAGCGGCTCGACGCCCAGACCTCGTCGACCAGGGCGAAGCTATGCGCCCAGGCCGCCGGCCAGCGCTGCAGCTCCCAGGGCCAGTAGCCGATGGTGTAGCGGCCGGCCAGGAGGCCGCTGCCCTGCTCCAGATAGACCCGGGCGTGTTCGAGGGCGGTCAGGCAGAAGAGGTTGTAGCGATAGCGCGGCGCCGTGGCGACCCAGGCGGCCACGCTCCGGTCCCCCTCGTCCACCCCTGGGCTCACATTGAGGATGACGAAGGGAATGCCCGCCGCCTCGAGGGCACGCGCGGCCATGCGCAGGTCCTCGCCGATGCCCAGCTCGCCATAGGCGTAGCCGATCAGGTTGACGCCGAACGGCTGGAGCTCGCTTCCGCTGCGCGCGGGCCAGGCCAGGCGATTTGCCCCCAGCAGCGCATCCAGTGCGGTTTCCTGCCGGCCGTTCGAGCTCAGCCACTGTCTGTAGCCGGTCCGGCCCGGTGCGGTGGTCAGGTCGAAGGCCTGCTGCAAATCGCCGCGCGTCCCATGGAGTAGGCGGGCGAAGCGGGTATCTTCGATGGCTGCCGCATCCAGCAGAAAGGTCTTCTGCCAGAAGGGAATCTCCAAGCACCCCGGCGGCAATTCCCGAAAGCCACCGCCAAAGAAGAACCAGGCCAATGCCGCTCGCTGTGCCTGCTCGTCCTCCAGGCGGGTGGACAGACCCAGGTCATCACGCAGCTGGATCAGGGCCAGGATCAGGCGCGACACGCCACCCGACCAGGCGGTCGCCGGCAGGGATGCGGGTCCGGAAAGTTCGGCCCAGAAGTCATCCAGTTCCCGTAGCGCGGCATACTCCCGACTGCCCGAGGTGATCAGCCAGCCCAGGTAGGCGCCACGGGCCGCGTCGTCGTCGAGGGGAAACCGCGGCTGTAGATCGAGTGGCCGCACCTGCCAGATCAGCAGGAACAGCCGATGGAAGGCAGCCACGCCGGCCACCGCCAGACGCGCGATAGGCACCCGGTAGTAGTCACTGCCGCGCAGGGCCTGCGGGCCTTCCTGCCAGTACTCGGCCAAATCGCCGCTCATGTCCGGTCCGGCGCCAGGTCGAGACCGCCGTAGGGTCCCAGGGCCCAGTCTTGGTTCAGCGAGGGGCTGTAGAAACGATCCGTCAGCTGCTGGGTCGAGTAGGTTTCGTAGAGGGCGCGCTGCTCGCGCTGGGCGCGAGCGGCCTTGTCGGCGGAGCTGTCCTTGCCGCGCGTGGCCGACTCGGCGTGGAGCAATTCGGCAAAGGGGGTCCAGAGTACCTTCAGGCCCAGTGCATCGATGCGCAGGCACAGGTCGACATCGTTGAAGGCCACCGGATAGCGCTGGGCATCCATGCCGTCGAGACCGAGGTAGAGATCGCGCCGCATCAGCAGACAGGCCGTGGTACAGGCGCTCTGCTGACGGGTCAGCTGATTGAGGCCCAGATAGCCGGGATCCTCGCGCAGCCAGTGGTTGCCGGTATGGGCGGCCAGGCCGTTGATGCCGACCACCACGCCGCCGTGCTGCACCATCCCGTTGCGCCACAGCAGCTTGGCGCCAACGGCCCCGACCTCGGGCCTGGCCGCCAGACTGACCATCTCGCGCAACCAGTCCGGCTGCAGCACCTCGATGTCGTTGTTGATGAAACCCACGTATTCCCCGGTCGCCAGCGCCACCCCCCGGTTGTTGAGGGTGGCGTAGTTGAACGGATAGGGATGCGCCAGCACCTTCACGCCGCGGGCCTGCAACGCCTGAAGGTAGTCCAGCGTCGCCGGATCGTCGCTGCCGTTGTCGATGACGATGACTTCGAGGGCGGGATAGTCGGTGGCCTCCAGCAGGCCTTCCAGGCAGGCCTGCAAGAGGCTGAAGGCGTTGCGAGTAGGCACGATCAGACTGACCCTGGGCAGCCGTTCGGGCAGCGCCCAGTGGGCGCGCAGCGCGCCCGGCAGCTGCGTCTGACGACTCAGATGGCTACCCGGACGCAGTCGCTCCAGCAGCCCGTTGAGGCGCTCCAGGCGCTCGGGTTTCTGACGGTCGCACTCGGCGGGCGTCGCCGGACAGAGGGCGCTGCGATGGCTGAGCACCTGCGCGACCCGCGCCACCGGCAGCTCGGCGCGCAGGGTCGCCCAGATCAGCGCGGCGACGACCGCCTCACGGTCATGCGGTGCCTTCGCCGTGCGCTCCAGGGCGTCCAGCGCCGCAAGGATGACCGCGCGGCCGAACAGAGCGGTCTCGGTAAACAGATCCGTCCCCAGATAGAGATCGAGATCCCAGCTGGGCTTGAACCAGGGATTGCCGCGACTGCCGTCCGGCTGGTCCTGGTCACAATCGGCGAACGCCCAGGCCGCCGGCAACTCGTCCTGGCGGCCCAGCAAGGCCAGCGCCAGCTGATCCAGCGTCTGGGGCCGCAAGCGCGAGCTGAAGGGCAGCAACAGGACCCCGTCCGCCCCCTCGTCGATCAGCTGCCGCAGCGACTCGGCAAAATCGGCCGTGGCGACCCGCTGACCGCTTGGCGCCAGACGCTGTGCCTGCAGGCTGTCCAGGCAGGCCTGGCGTTCATAGTCCGGTGCCTCGCCATGGAGCAGCACGGCGATCCGTTGGTCCGCTACCTGCTCGGGAAAGGCCGGCGGACGCTGGTGCAGGGCGAACCACTGGGGATAGTGGCCAAAGCCGGCACTGCGCGGACAACGTTGAGCGTAGTCCTGGGCCAGGCGCATGGCGAGTTCACGCAGCTCGGGCGCGGCCTGCTCCGGCCAGCCGGCGGCCAGCAGGGCGCCAAGGCCTTCGGCCCGGCAGCAGACGAGGATGGGGCTACCGGCCAACGGCCGGCCCTGCGGGTCTTCGATATGGACTTCGTGGCGCCCGCCATCAGCCAGCGTCCAGGGTAGCTCCAGCCGGAAACCGTGATCGGCGTCGGGACGATAGCTGAGGGCGGGGTGCCAGAGATTAGCGCGACCGCGGGCCACGATCCGATCGGCCAGCCGCGCCCGCACCTCCAGGTGCGTCCCTGGCGTCTCCGCGGACCACAGCCAGCCGGTCACCGCCAACCCACCGCCGTACCAGACCTGGCTGCCAGGCGCGGTCGCCGCGACGGGTATTGCGCACGGCAACTCCAGGGGGTCGCCGACGCGGGGGCCACCGTTGGCTACCCGTACGACGATCTGGTGAGCGTCGGCCAGCCAGGCCTCGCGCAGCTGCAGAGCAAATCCGTGAAAGCCATCGCCAACGCAAGGCCCGTTCTGATACTCGTCGGCGCGTACCAAGGCCACGCTGGCTCCATCGACGAGCACTTCGAGGGCGAGCCTGAGGTCCGGCTGGGCGAGGTCGCAGGCCCAGCCCTGGAGCACGCCTCCGTACAAACCCTCGATACGTCCTTCGACGATGGCAGAGCCGGACCGAGCAAAATCATTCATGGAGAAAACCGAGAGGAAAGACTTCGTTCAACACGGCCGCCAGCGCTGGCGGCAGTGCACTGAGGCGCTGGGCGCCCGCCTCGTGGGCCACCCGGCCTGCCGGGGCGTGCAAGACCAGCCCGGCGGTACGGGCGCGCTCGGGGGCCCACCAGGTGGTGGTCGGGGCCTGCTCCAGACTGAGGACGAGGGTGCATCCCGCCAGCGCTGGCAGCCGCTGCGGCGCGATGCCGGGGACCTCGGGAAGCATCCGGACATTGCCAATGGCCAACAGCGCCGTCGTCCAGGGTGAGGAATCGCCGAGCAGGAACCGGCACTTCAGGCCACGCCGCCGACAGCGTCGCAAGACCACCAGCCAGCGCTGCGCCAGGCCCGGTGCCTGCAGAAGATCGCCGATCAGCACATTGCCCAGCTCCGTCCGCGGCAGGGCCGACCCGGCCCTGGGCGCGGCCAGCTGGATAACCGGTACTGCCGGACAGCGCAGGTGCAGGGAAGCCGTCAGGGTCGCATAGGGCGTCAGTAGTGCCCTGGCCCGCTGCAGGAACAGCGCAGCGGATTCCAGCAAGGGCGAGGCAAAGTCATCGCTGCCCTGTACCTCATGGGGAATGTTCAACTGCAGGGGCAGCGCCCGCAGCGCATCGGGGCAGTCCGCGGCCTGCAGATAGCGCAACCGGGCCGGAGCCAGCTGCCCCAGATCCTCCAGCAGCAGCTCGGCCTGGGCGGGCAAGCGATAGTCCAGCAGCACAGGCAAGCCGTAGCCATGTAGGCGTAGCTCGATGAGCAACTGGCCGTCGTGCTGCCGATGGGCCAGGGTGCAAGCCGGCGCCTCCCCGCCCGCTAACGCCAGCCGTGCGAAATGGCTGGCCGGCGCGACCTGGGCAATGATGCCCGCCGTCGCGATCCGGGGGCCGAGCAAGACCAGGCGCGCGCGCTGCAGACGATCTCGATAGGACCGCAGTGGATCCTGCTGGCGGTAGCGCTCGAAGGCGCGATCAGCTGCGGGATAGCGCTCGCGCAGCAGCGCATTGTTGAAGGCGACCCGCGCCAGTTTCTCCTGGCCGAAGGAGACCCCACCCTGGTGACCGACGAAGACCCGATGGGCCGCCAGATGCCGCCAGCCACGCTCGCGGGCACGCAGGCACCAGTCGGTCTCTTCGCCATAGCCCCGCTGGAGATGGAGTTCATCGAGCAGGCCGACATCGTCCAGCGCGGAGCGTCTGATATAGAGGCAGAAGCCACAGCCCACCTCGACCTCGGGCGCCGGCTCGTTGCTCGCTGCCGCCTGGGTGTTGAGGATCTCCAGCTCGTCCGCTGTCGGCAGCGGATAGCCCTCGCAAGGGGCCGGAAAGCTCAGCAGCTCACCGTTGTTGCTGAACGGCGTGGCGGTCGCGGCGTCCGGGCGCTCCTGGACCGTCTCGCGCAAGAGGTCCAGCCAGGCTCCGGCGACCAGGGTATCGGCGTTGAGCCAGACCACGTCACGCTGGCCGTGTAGCGTCATGCCGCGATTCATGTTCCTGATGAAGCCCAGGTTGACCGGGCGCCGGTGCAGCTCGATGTCACCCGCCGCGGCCAGGGCCTCCAGCGCCTGGATAAGATGCGCATCCCGGCTGGCATCATCGAGCACGACCAGCTGCATAGGCGTGCGATTGGCCGCACGGCTGCGCAGGACACTCTCGATACAGGCCAGGGCAGCCGTCCGCCCCTCATAGACCGGTATCAGCACATCGACGACCGGATCAGGCGACTGCCCGGATGGGATCGCGGGGGTCGGGACGCTCAAGACGCCAGTGGCCAGGGGACTACCACTCAGGTCCTGGCCGTCGGGCCACTGCAGCCGCAGGCTTGCGACATCCTCGGTCAGCTGCAGACGAAAGCCGCCATGGGTACCGGCATTGCCCGCCTCTGCCAGGAGCGGACAGGATTGTCTGGCGATCAGAAGGCTCGGCGCTTGCCCCTCCAGCGTCAGGGTCAACCGGGGGGACTGTCGAGGGCGGCGGGTATCCAGAGCCCAGCCGTGGATCTCCCGGCGCAGCGGATCGAATTCCACCTGCCCCCAGCAGCCCGGCGGCAGATGCGCGAGCAGCAGACCCAATTCGGCGGCACTGCTTACATAGGGCAATTCGGCCGCCAGCTGTTCATTCTTGAATCCTGGCAAGGCGATCAGGGCGCGCAGGCGCAGGAGACGGACCGCGGTGGTCATGCGCGCGGGATTGGCCGGCGCCGACAGCAGGTCGAAGGCAGTCTGGTGTTCACCCTTCGCCAGCAGCACATGGCCCAGCAGGGCCCAGACCTCGCCCTGAGGCCCGAGCCGGGTAGCCGCCTCGGCCAAGGCCAGGAAGGCATCTTCCAGCCGGCCTTGCTGCAAGGCCTCCAGCCCTTCGGATACCAGGGCAACCGGACGTTGTTCGGTGATTCGTAGGGCCAGCGCGAGGCGCTCGGCGGCGATCTCCAGGCAGCCGGTCTGCCGGAGCGCCTGATAGTCCTCCATGAGCGATGCAGAGCTCAAGATCGAAACTCCCGTGCAAGGACCCGCGCCAACGACAGAGGACCTCCGGCTGCGCGCCGGAGGTCCGTCGTCGGGGGTGAGGCGTCAGACTTGGCCGGCGATGACCAGCACCCCGGTGTCGTGATTCTGGGCCTCTGTCGAGCCCACGATGCTCACCACCACCGAGGCCCGCGAGGCCCCATCGGCGAGTGCACTCTCCCAGTACGCCAGACCCGCCGCATCGGCGCTGCGGCCGAGCATGTTCTGGTAGAGGGACTGGAGGAAGGTCGCGTCGGAGGCGCCGCCCATCTTGCTCTGGTACTCGCTGGAGCCCAGGAAGGCGTTGGCGATGGCCGTCACGTTGCCGCCATTGGCCGCGACATTGTCCAGCCAATAGTGCGTCCCCGCCTGATCGGCTTCACGGCCAAGCAGGGCCTCGTACAGCCGAATGGCGCTCGCCTCAGTTTCAGTGGAGGTCACCGTCAGGGAATTCTTGCCATCGGCGTCGGTAAAGAAGGTAACGTCCTTCGCCGTAACGACCCCAGGCGCAGTGCTGGACGTGCTGCTCAGAGTGACGGTGCCATCGCTGCCGACCTTGACCCCGTAGTCGGCCAGCTTGCCGTTCACCACCACGACGTCAAAACCCGCACCGCCGTCGACGGTGTCATGACCGTTGCCAGCATAGACCGTGTCGTTGCCGGCACCAGTCTTGATGGTGTTGACTCCGCCATGGAGCACCACGGTATCACTGCCGCCCGCCAGGGTGATGGTGCCGTTGCCAGCCCCGCCATCGATGTAGGTATTCACGTTGTCGGTGACCGTGATCGTGTTGCCACCGGTACCACCAACGATGACCCGGCCGAAATCGGCGGTATTGACCGGTGCGTCCTTGACCACCTGTGCGGATTGCGCGCTCTGGGCCGAGGCGCCGAAGGTCACGGTGACAGTGGCCTGGGTATCGAACACGAAGGCATGGGCATTGGCCAGGGCGTTCGGGATATTCAGGGTCACCTGGCTACCGCTGGAGCCCAGGTTGTTGAGCAGGACCAGCTGCGGTGCGACGGCTTCGCCATTGCTGTTGTGGACGGTATTGACGGTGTTGCCGTCGTAGTTGGTCACTGCGACGTTGGCGTTGGCACTGGTCGAGCTGTTCAGGCCGAGTACCGAGGAGATGGCGGCCAGGGTATTGGCGCTCAGCGAGCTGGAGGTCAGGGAATTCTGGACGGATTGAGCGCTGACGGGCTGATCGTATTGCATGGTTAAGTCTCCTGAAGCGCTTCTTCACGGAAGGCGCACATCGAACGGTGGGGGTCATGACCATCCCAGGGAGACTGGTAGCGGCAAGCGTTCATCTCGACGCCAGGGTTGATCGATACGTGCAGCGCGGTCAGGAAGGCATTCGCCGGGGCGACGCACTCCTCACCGGGCAAAAGGGGTTGCGGCGCCAGGCCGGCAAAGCCGGCCCAGGCCTCGAGCCGATAGTCGGCCCGGCGCGGACCGACCAGGGCAATGGCGATCGCGGTAATGGGTAGCTGCCCGCTCGGACTGCCGAGAAACTGGCCGGTGGTGACGGCTGGCTGCTGCACGCCGGCAATCTGGCAGCCATAGGCCAGATCGACGCCTTCGGGCCGCCCGGGCCAGTCGATACAGAAGCCACCCAGGGGCTGTGTTGTCCTGGGATCGCCCAGGGTCGAGGCGTGAACGCTCTGGGTACCTGGCGCGAAGTGTCCGGTCAGCTTGAGTGCCACGCCCGCCGGGCTGACAGCGGCCTGCCCTGGCGCCGGGCGCAGGATCGCCGCGGAGGTGTCGATCCGATCGATCCGCAGGTCGATGGTCTGGAAGCCGACCCCCTGCAGCTGGTACTCGGTGATCAGCAGCGTCCCGCAGCCGTTCTTGACCCGGATGATCAGGGTGTCGCCCAGCCGCGCCAGGGTATTGCGCACCACGCTTTCGCCGGGAAAGAAATCGACGGTGCTCTTGCCGATCAAGGTCGGTTGCAGGCTGATCAGGCAGGGGCGCTCGGCATCGTGCAAGGAGGCATAGCGGGCGATGTACAGGCCCGGCTCCAGGCTCAACAAGCGAGTCCTGAAGGTGAATTCCTTCTGATCCATCACTTGATTAGCCTCCTCACCTTTATGAGTGTTAACACAGGGAGCGCTAAGATCACCCAAAAACTGTGACAGGAATCACATTTATTGCAATCAGCCGATCAACGGGTAACAAAGGGTTACAGACGGCTCGCTTCCCGGACGTATCAGCAGCCCTTTTCACCAAGAAGCCCGAGCTAGAGCGGTATAGACAGACTAAAAAATTGTGACTGAATATGTCTAATTTACGCGGCACGCCCCATCTTGGTCACCGGAGAAGACCCATAGCGCACGGTGCGGAGTGGAGAGGTAGAGACAGGTGGGCCTAGCGCGAGATGACGCTTGAGCCAAGGCAGGCACCTGCGCGCCAGCACGTCCAGGCGCAGCGCGTAGGCGCCCAGAAACAGGCAGGGAGCGAAAGGGAGAGCCGGCAGCCGTGCCGTTGAGTTGCAACCAGGGTGTCGGTGCTTCGAGGCCGACACCCGGTTGCCGCTGCGAGAGGTTTCAGCCGCGCTCGGCGTCTTCCGGCTTGAGTCCGGTCTTGCGCGTCTCGTCGGGCTTGGGCACGGTCAGCCAGGCATTGATGCGCTGGATGTCGGCATCCTTGAAGTCACCGCTCCAGCGTAGCAGGACCAGCTGGTTGGTGATGAAGTCGTATTGCGCGCGTAGGTAGTCGCGCCGGGCGCTGTACTCCTGGCGCACCGCATTCAGCACGTCCACCGCGGTGGCCGCGCCGAAGGAGAAGGACTTCTCGCTCGCCTCGCGGGCCTTGACCGCCGAAGTCAGCGCATTGCGCGACGACTCGATCTTGCTCAGGCTGGCAAAGCTCTTCAGGTAGGCGGTCTTGGTTTCCTTGACCACCTGGCGACGCACCGACTCGTAGTCTTCCTCAGCCGATTCCTGGGAACCATACAGACTCCGCGTCCGGGCGCTCACCGAGCCACCGCTGTAGATCGGAATCTGCAGATTGAGGCTGGCCGAATAGGTATCAATGGCCTCGGAGGCGATGACGTTCTCGTAGGCGAAGTCACTGCGTTGCGCGCCGAATTGCAGACTCAGGGTGGGCAGGTGCCCGGCCTTGGCCTCGCTGACGGCGTACTCCGCCGAATTCAGGGCTTCCTGCTTGGCCTGCAGCGCCGGGTTGTGATTGATGGCCGACTGCACCCAGTCGGTTTCCGTCCCCGGCAAGGCGGTGAAGAGGGTGCGGTCATCGATGCGCTTGAAGGGCTGGTAGATGTCCCGCCCGACCAGTTCGGCCAGGGCTTCACGCGTCACCTGGATCTGGTTCTTGGCTTCGATTTCCGCGGTCTTCAGGCTGTCCACGCGGGCGGACAGCTGCAGCTTGTCGGTGATGGTCGCCAGTTGCCGGTCGAACAGCGCCGAGACGCTGTCGAGGTTGCGCTGGGTCGCCTTGCGCTCGGCGGTGGCCAGTTCCAGTTCATCCTCGGCCGCCAGGGCGGCGAAGTAGCGCTGGACCACATCCGCAGCGGACTGGATGCGGGTGTCTTCGGCCAGCGAGCGATACTGCTTGGTGAGTTCGCTGTACTTCTTGAAGCCACGCCAGGCGGCCGGGTTGTAGATCGCCTGGGTCAGACTCAGGTTGTAGGTCTGGCCGTCGTAGAACAGCGTCTGCGGGCCTTCGGTGCGCTTGATGCGGCTGGTGGAGGCGCCGCCGCTCAGCTGCGGCAGCATCTGGCCGAAGGCACCGTCCTGCTGCCCCTGACTGGCCTTGACCTGGGCATCCGCACCGCCGATGCGGGGATCGGATTCCATGGTCTTCTGGTACAGCTGCCAGAGATCCAGGTAGGCCGCCGGCTCATGGGTGGCGACGGGCGCCGCCTGACCCAGCAGCGGCAGGGCCAGGCCCAGGGCGAGAAGCAGTCGGGCGGGCTTGAACATCGCCTTACTCCTCGATCATCGAGCGCGCCATGGCATTGCGCGCCGGCTTGAGCAGATAGTTGAGCAGGGTACGGGCGCCGGTGTTGATCAGCACCTCGGCCGGCATGCCCGGCACCAGCTCGCGACGACCCAGGTCGGCCCGGCCCTTGTCGGTCAGGGTCACGCGCGCCAGGTAATAGGGCGCACCGGTCCGCTCGTTGGTGAAGCGGTCAGCGGAGATATAGACGACTTCGCCTTCCAGGATGGGGGTGGTGGCGTTCTTGAAGGCGCTGAAGCGCACCTCGGCCAGCTTGCCCAGTTCGATACGGTCGATATCGTTCGGCTGCACCTCGACCTCGACCAGCAGGTCGGCACCGATCGGCACGATGTCCAGCAGGTGGGTACCAGGCGCCACGACGCCGCCGATGGTATGCACCGCCAGGCCCATGACCATGCCGTCCACCGGCGCCTTGATCACCGTACGGTTGACTAGATCCTGCAGGGCCCCTACCCGCTCGCGCAGCTCATAGATGCGCGACTGGGTCTCGGCCAGCTTGTTGGCCACGTCGGACTTGAATTTCTGGGTGGTCTGCAGGATCTGCAGCTTGGTTTCCCCCATCTGCACCTTGGCGCGAGCGATGGCCGATTGCTGATCGGCGATCTCGGCCTGCAGGCGCGACAGGTTGCGCTCCTGGTCGCGCAGGCGCTCGTTGTTGACGTAGCCCTGCTTGAGCAGCTCGCTCAGGTCCTTGATCTCGCTGCCATAGGACTGCGACAGACCCTGCTTGCTCTGGATGACCGCCGAGAAGCCGCGGATCTGCTGCTCGAGCTCGGCGCTCTTGTTCTTGAGGACGTCGATTTCTCCCAGACGCGCATTGCGCTGGGCCAGAAAAATCTGCCGTTCGCTGTTGCGGGCTTCCTGGACGCGCTTGTCATCCTCAGGGAAGTCGCTGGTGCCAAAGGTCACGTCGTTGCGATCGTCGCGCTCGGCGATCAGCCGCGCTTCCAGTGCCTGGGAGGCGATCAGCTGGCTGCGCGCCGCTTCGAGCTGGGCACGGGCCTGGGTATCGTCCAGACGCATCAGGGTATCGCCGGCCTTGACGTGGTCACCGTCGTGGACCATCAGCTCCTTGACGATGCCGCCTTCCAGATGCTGCACGGTCTTGCGCGAGCTCTTGATGGTCAGATAGCCCTGGGCGAGCACGGCGCTGTCGAGCGGGGCCAGGCCGGCCCAGAGCCCGCCCAGACCAAAGACGACGATCAGGATGATATAGCCCAGTCGACGGACCGGCTTGTCGGAAACCTTGAGGCCTTCGGCCTCGGCTTCAGCGAGATACTGGGTATTCATCAGGCCATACCTCCCGATTGCTCAGCGCTGCCATCGGTTTTGGGCAGGGACTCGGTTTCAGCGGCGGCCACGGGCGGCGCCGCGGGGCGGCCCTGGAGTTGCGCCAGGACCTGATCACGCTGGCCGGACATGACGATCTGGCCATCGTTCATCACGATCAGATTGTCGACATAGGCCAGGACGCTGACGCGGTGGGTCACGATGAACAGCGTCGCACCGGTCTGCTTGAGGCGCAGCAGGGCTGCACCCAGCGCCTTCTCGCCCGCCTCGTCGAGGTTGGAATTGGGTTCGTCCAGCACCACCAGGCGCGGATTGCCGTAGACGGCACGGGCCAGACCGATACGCTGGCGCTGGCCACCGGAAAGGGCGCCGCTGTTGGCGCCGATGATGGTGTCGTAGCCCTGGGGCAGGCGCAGGATCATCTCGTGCACCCCGGCCAGTTCAGCGGCCTCGACCACGGCCTTGGCATCCACCTGGCCAAAGCGGGCGATGTTGTCGCTGATGCTGCCGTCGAACAGTTCGATGTCCTGCGGCAGGTAGCCAATATACGGACCGAGTTCTTCGCGTTTCCATTGGGCGATGTCGGCGCCGTCCAGGCGTACCTTGCCGCTCTGCGCCGGCCAGATGCCCAGCAGCGCACGCGCCAGGGTCGACTTGCCCGCCGCGCTGGCGCCGAGAATACCGACCGAGGCGCCCGCAGTGACGTTGAAGGAGATGCCCTTGAGGATCGGCTGGAAGGCACCCGGCGGCGTCAGGATCAGTTGCTCGACCGAAATGTTGCCCTTCGGGGCCGGCAGCGACATCCGTGGCGGCTCAGCCTGGACCTGACGCATCATCTCGTTCAGACGCGCGTACTGGCCGCGGGCGGAAATAAAGCCCTTCCAGCTGCCGATCATCAAATCGATAGGCGCCAGAGCGCGGCCCAGCAGCAGGGAGCCTGCTGTCATCAGGCCAGGGGTGATCTGATGGTCGATGACCAGCCAGGCACCCAGTCCCAGGATTAGGGATTGCAGCACCATGCGCAGGGTCTTGGACAGGTTGCTCAGGGCACCGCCGTGCTCACTGGCACGTGCCTGCAAACCCAAAACATGGGTGTTGCGCTTACGCCACTGTTTGAACAGGCTGGGCATCATGCCCATCGAGGCCACGACTTCGGCGTTACGCAGGTTCTTGCTGGTGAACTGGGTCGCGCGCGCGTTTTCTTGGTTGGCTTCAGCCAGCCGCTTGCCGGTCAGCTTTTCGTTGGCATAGGCCAGCAGGATCAGCAGGATCGCGCCCAGCACAGTTAGAGCGCCAAACAGCGGGTGGAAGAAGTACATCACCGCGACGTAGATCGGCAGCCAGGGGGCATCGAAAAAGGCGAACAGCCCCTGCCCAGTCAGGAATTGGCGCAGCCCGGTCAGGTCATTGAGCGGCTGCGCCGAGGCCTGAGCACCGCCGGTGTAGAGCGCTTGCTTGAAGCTCGCATCATAAAGGCGCTCGTTGAGGAGCAGATCCAGGCGCGTGGAGACCCGGACTAGAATGCGCGAGCGGATCCACTCTAACGCACCGTAGGTCGCCATCAGCAGCAGCATGATCAGGGTAAGCATGACCAGCGTGGTGATACTGCTACTGCTCAGGACACGGTCGTATACCTGCAGCATGTAGAAGGAGGGAACGAGCAGCAGCAGGTTGATGAACAGGCTGAAAAAGCCGACCGTTAGAAAGCTGCCCTTGCAGGCAATCAGCGCCTGCTCAAGATCTGTCTTGGGTTTGGATTGCATGCAGATACCAGCGGGGGACAAGAAGGAACAAAACCGCAGGGTGCGGACTCTATCACAGGTTTTTGAAGGGAGTTCCCCCTACCCGCGGAGCCCGCGATCCTACCCGATGACCGGGGCTAGAGCCTTAAGCCTGCCTTATGTCGGGCGCTGATGAGGCCTGCTCATCGAGGCCTATCCGGCCCTGCTTGAGGGCTACGCCCGTCTGGGTACGCTCGATGAGCTGCAGTGCCGCCTCACGCCAGCCAACCCAGCCCCATTCACCCAGCGAACGGGTAGCGGGAAAGACGCTGTTGACTTCGTAGCGCTCAACCTGGGCTACCAGCGATGCCGGATCGGCCAGATCAAAGTACGCCATGAAGTCGCCGCCGACCTCGCGGAATACAGGGATGTCGCTGGCCATGGCCGGCAAGCCCCGCTGCATGGCTTCCACCAGTGGCAGACCGAAGCCCTCTACATAGGAGGGGAACACCAGCGCCCGGGCATTGGCGTAGGCGTATTCCAGGCTGGTGTCGTTGGCGCCATTGAACATGAACAGCCGACGCTGGTATTCCGGATGGGTCTTGATGCGCTCGATCAGCGCCTCGGTCTTCCAGCCCACCTTGCCGATGATGCACAGGCGCACATCGGCGCCCCTGGCCCAGAGCAGGTCGAAGGCGTCGAGCAGATAGGCGTGGTTCTTGCGCGGCTCGATGGTGCTGACCATCAGGTACACCGGCGTCTTGCCATCGAACAGGCGCTTGACGTCCGGGTCGCAGGCGGCGCCGCTGCTGTTTAGATCAAGCTCTGAGCCCAACTGGAAGTAACCGTGCCATTGACGCTCAGCTGCTGTGCCCAGGCGCAGTCGCAACTCGGCCTCCACCTGATGGCTGATCGTCTGAGAGATGGCCATGAAGCCGTCCGCGGTCCGAGCGATCCAGTCGAACCATTCATCAAAAACCTTCACCAGGTGGTTGTCGCAGAACTGCGGATGGGTGAGCGGGATCAGGTCGTACATGACCGACACGATGCCCACGCCACGCGCCTTGAGCGATTCGGCAAGCTTGAAGAAGTCGGCATGCCAGGAGGAATCCAGCAGCACCAGTTGATCACCCGGCTCGATGTCCAGCGGCACGGCGCGCTCAGGCTCCTCACCTGCCTTGTAGTCCTGCTCGCGCAGGATATTCAGCGGCCACTGGATGACCTGGCTGGTCGCCCGGCACGGCCAGTACCACATACGGCGCATCAACAAGGAGCGGTCGGCGAACGGCAGCTTCTGCTCCACCCGGTCGTGCCAGCGCCAGAAACGGTCCTGCAGCCGGTCCAGGCGGCCGATCCACTGCCGACGGCGGATACGACCCTCATCAACCTCTAACGGCTCGAGGCTGTTCACCCGATAGAGCTGATCGTGCTTCATCATGACTGGAATGCACTCGACCGAGGGATCCAGGTGGGGAAGCTGCTTGATGACGTTACGCACCACCCGCTGGATACCCGAGTTATCGGAAGGGTGCTCGTAGACGTAGGTGCATTCGATCAGTAGACGCATGGCAACTCGCAAATCCTCGCTAGTCCCGCAGGGCAGGCTCGCCGGAGAAAGGCCGATAGAAGGCCGAAATGAAGGAGCGCCAACCGGAAAACTACTTAGGGCCGGCGTCTGGGTCCGTGGGGACAAAATTGGCGGGCGATTATAAGGCCCATGGCACACAGCGCCCAGTCCGGTCGTCTCGACAGCGGCAGAGTAGGTCATAAAACTGCTGCCAGACGTGGACTAATCGCGGTCAGCCCGGATAATGCCTGCCTTTGCGCAGGGGCTGTCCGGTCGGTTCAAAGCGCTGGAAAGACGTACGGACCGATTCCCGCAGCAGAGCCGTCCCGATGCCCCTCCCCCGCCCTCGCGTGAGGGGTGCGTTCAACCAGAGCTGTCGAGCAAACATGAAGGTCTTCGTTTCCATCAATGTTCTCAAGCCGCCAATGACCGGCATTGGGCGCTATACGCTGCATTTGCTGGAGCAGCTCGTTGATCATCCCGCGGTGGAGGACATCAAGGCCTATGGTGACGACGGGCTCATGGACCGCGCCGCCTTGCGCACGAAGCTCCAGCGACTGGCCGAAGGCGAGGCGCCGTCGCCCACCCGATTACGCTACGGCCGGCTCCGGCGGTGGCTCGGGTATCGTCCCTGGCTGCGCCGGCTCTACCGCGCGCGGTTGAACAAAGCGTTCCGTCCTTGGGGCGCGCAGCTGGATGGCTACGTCTATTGGGAACCCGGCTATTTTCTGCTGCCTTTCAAGGGTCCCAGCGTTGCCACGCTCTATGACCTTTCGCACCTTCGTCATCCAGAACTGCACCCCCCGGCTCGCATCGACGAAATGCGGCGTCTGATCCCGCACACCATCGAGGCTTCCACTCGCCTGATCACGATCTCGGAATTCATCCGTAACGATCTGGTCGACACGCTTCAGTTGAAAAAGCCTGTAGACCTGGTCAGCCCCGGTATCGCCACCGACTTTTTCAACATCACCGACGCCCAACGAAAGGAATGCCGCCAGCACCTAGGCCTTCCAGAGCAGTTCATTCTTTCGGTGGCGACCCTTGAGCCGCGCAAGAATCTTGCACGGCTGCTACGGGCTTTCGAAAGCCTGCCCTCCGCCCTACGCCAGCGTTACCCACTAGTCCTGGCAGGCGCACCCGGCTGGCAGAATTCAGAGCTGGCCGAGCTGATGGCCAAGCTGCAAGAGGCAGGCGAGTTGCTGTTCCTCGGCTATGTCGATCAACGCCATATTCCTGCTCTCTATGCCAACGCGACCCTGTTGGCATACCCCTCGCTCTATGAGGGCTATGGCATGCCCATCGCTGAAGCCATGGCCGCCAGCTGCCCGGTCCTGACCTCCACCGTGAGTTCGATGCCTGAGGTTGCAGGGAACGCCGCGGTATTGGTCGACCCCCTGGATGAATCGTCAATAGCAGCAGGCCTCAAGCGACTGCTCGAAGATTCAGACCTGCGCAGCCAACTGACCGCGGCGGGCACCGTCCGTACACGGGAAATGACCTGGGCCAGCCGGGTCGAGGATCTCGTCGCCAGCCTTACAGCGGCCGCGCCGTGAGCGCCTGTGCATAACCGGCAATACCTATACGGGAAGAGTTGATGTCTGTTTCATTGAAGTCCAGTACCGCCTGGTACGTGCTGAGTTTCATCGCGCTGTCGGTACTCTATTCCTGCTTCGCCACTCAGGTGCCGCTTAATTCCGACGCCGCATCGGCGCTGCTCGAGGCCCAGGATATCGCTGCCGGCAACGTGCTGCTGAGCGGCTGGAATCTGTCCACGGTCTCCTTCTATTTCACCGAAGTCCTGCCGTACGCGGTACTGATCAAGGTGTTTGGCTGGCACCTGAGCTGGGCCTATGTGGTGCCCGGGATGCTGCTCGCCGCCGTGGTAGTGGTCGCAGCCCACCTCATCGTTCGCAAGCGCGGTATCGCAGGGCTACCGCCTTTGGTGATCGTCGCCGCACCCGGCTTTTTCGCCAGCAATCTGCTGCTGGTTCCCTGCATCCACATGGGCGCCTATTTGGCGACCTTGCTGGCCTGGTGGCTGGTGGAGACCTACGAGGAGTGCCAGGGTCGTTGGCGTCTGGCTCTGCTGACCCTGTTGCTGGGCCTCGTGCTCTTCAGTGACGACATCGTTCGCTACGTTCTGCTGCTGCCCCTGCTCGCCGCCGTCCTGATCAAGGCGCGCCACAACCCGAAGCTGTGGTGGATCATTGCCAGCTGCGTCGTGGCGGTGCTCCTGTCCAAGCTTCTGGCCCTGGTGGTCAAGGCCGCAGGCGGCTTCACCACGCCCGGCTTACCACCGTTGAGATTCGCAAGCTACGCCGCCCTGTGGCAAAACCTTGAACTGACTCTGCAAGGCGTTCTGGCGTTTTTCGACGCTGAGTTCTTTGATCAACGGATCTTTTCGCGCGGCGGCCTGAGCAAGGCCTTCCATGCCGCGATGGCCTTTGGTTTCTTCGGCGCGCTCTACTGGATCGCCAGGCAACGCCGGGCACTGGATACGCTGAGCATCGGCTGCCTGCTAGGCGCGGCCATTTTGCTGGGCGCCTATGTGCTGAGCAATCTGCCGGTGAACCTGATGACTACGCGTTATATGGTCCCGGTGTTCATCCTCGGCTCTATCGTCCTAGGACGTCATCTCCTGGTTGAACGCAGGGTGGTCGTCCTGGGCAGCGGTGTTGCCCTTGCCTATGCAGCCACCATTCTGGCCATACCGAAGTGGGACTACACGACGCCCAACCGCAGCTTTCCGCTTGCCCAGGTATTGCTCAAGCACAACCTGCAGGACGGTTATGCAACGTTCTGGAATGCTAGTGTCAACGCGGTCGTTTCAGACGCCGAAATATCACCGATCATTATCGATGCCGAAGGGGCTAAACCCTTCGACTGGCTATCAAAGTCCGAATGGCACCATAACGGCGGCAGTTTTCTAATCTGCGATACCGAGCAGCAGGTCATCTATGCCATTCGCCAACTTGGCGTGCCGGAACACCAGGAAAGGGTCGATGGCAAATTCCTGCTGATCTGGAAAGGTCCGGTCAGCCTCCAGCGGCCCTGACGAAACCACAATGCGCCGAAGAAGATCGCAACACGGCGATCAGCCGTGCGGTATGTCTTTGGCGCGCCTCGGCCGTCAGGTGATAGTTGGTATCGAAGAAGTCATCCGCCGGGTACATGAAATCCAGCGGACGCCCCAGATACATCAAACCATGCGCGCGGGCCGCTGCAGGAAGGTCCTCATAAAAAGCCCGCTCGACCGGATCGTCATGGTAAGCCGGGCGATCAAGCATGGCAGGCGGTACGAACACAGCGCAGCCACCGGCCTTTTCCACCTCCTGGGCGAAGGTCTGCCAGAGCTTCCAGCTGCCACTCAGCGCGGTGGCCTGAGCACCGTAATGCTGGACCGCTGAGTGAAGCGCGCCGGCGAACAGCTCAGGACTGCGCTCCTCATGCCGACTCAGCGCCTGGTCGCCCCGCTCATCCAGATGCTGCGCACCATAGAGTCCGGCCACCTGAAAGCCTTCCGGCACACCGCGATAGCCCTGTATCACGCGTTCCAGCGGCGTCATCGCTAAGAGCTTGACCAGTCGCCAGGGATTCAGGCCATAGCTGACCGGATGGCTGAGCCAGTATTCCAGGTAGACCTGGTTCACTTCGAAGCGATCGTGATAGAGCGGGTATTCCAGCGGCAGCAGTACCCAGTCCCCAGGCTTTACCGCCTGACGTGCGTAGATCAGTAGGTAGGGACTCAGGATGCCGGCATTGACCCCTAGGTTCACCACAGGCCGGCCGAAGGCCTGCTCGAGTTGAGGTGAATCGATGCCGAACATGGCCCCCGATCCCGCGACCACCAACAGTTTGGGCACCTGCACATTCGCCGCGCGGGCCAGCTTCTTGGCATAGGCGCCTTCGACCCAAAGGTTGTTGACGAAGGGCCGGCCGAGCTGGCCTGCGACTAGCGCGACCCAGGCAGTACCAAAGCACAGGCAGCCGATGAATACCCCCAGGAAAAAGCGTCTGGTACGTCGCATGATGATCGCTAGAAGTTGAAGTAGAGAAAGGCCCGATCAGGACGGGCGAGCATCGCCTTGGTTACCAGCAGTACCAAGATGGCGCAAACCAGACCCCGCCAGACTGACGACAACCGCAGGGCGATGGTGAACGCGCGGGGCGCCACCACGCATACGCCCAGCAGCAGGGGTACTGCCAGCCAGAGCGAATGATCGAGATGCAGGGCAGATGCTTCCACCAGCAACACACCCAGCCCAGGCAGACTCGGCCAGCTCCACTGCCCAAGGGCGGTGAACAAGGTTAGGGTATGCGTGACGTCACTGGCCCGGAAAGGGATCCAGGCAAGCATCACCACCACCAGCGTCAAGGCCCAGGCCAAGGGCTGCGGAAGGCGCCAGGGCGAAAGCCAGCGCCAGGCATGATTCAGACAGAGCAACGTGCCGTGCGCGGCGCCCCACAGGATGAATTGCCAGCCAGCGCCGTGCCAGAGCCCACCCAGGAGCATGGTGATCAGCAGGCTAAGCCACTGCCGCCCCCGACCATGGCGGCTACCGCCCAGTGGGATGTAGAGGTAATCCCGCAGAAAGCGGGACAGCGAAATATGCCAGCGCCGCCAGAACTCGATGATCGAACGGCTGCGATAGGGAGAGCGGAAGTTGATGGGCAAGCGAATCCCGAACATCAGCCCCAGACCCACCGCCATGTCGGCATAGCCGGAGAAGTCGAAATACAGTTGCAGACCATAGCTCAAGGCGGCTAGCACAACCTGGGGCGCCGCCGGCTGGGCCAGGTTGAACAGGCCATCTACCCCAGGCGCCAGGCTATCGGCGAGCAATACCTTTTTGGCAAGCCCCAGTACGAACAGCGTTGCGCCGAGTTGCCAATGCCAGGGGCGAGTAGCGAAACCGCGCTCGATCTGCGGTAGCAGGCTGCTCGGGCGGCAGATGGGGCCCGCGATCAGGTGCGGAAAGAAACTCACGCACAACATGAAGTCGCACAGCCGGCCCGGCGCCGCCAGCCGGCCGCGATAGAGATCCACCTGCCAGGCGATCTGCTGGAAGGTGTAGAAGGAAATGGCCAGCGGCAGTACCCATTGGCCAGGCAGGCTCAGCCCTGCCATGCCGGCGAAGAAGCCCAGGTACTTGTAGTAGGCCAGCAGCCCCAGATTAAACACCAGGGCCCAGATCAACCAGCGTCGGCTGCGCTGTCGCCATACCTGCACGCCCAGCCCGTAGTTGACCAGCATGGAGGCCAGTAGCAGAAAGAGGTAGCGCCAGTCCCAGAAGGCATAGAACAGCCAGGAGGCTCCCAGGAGAAAGAAGACTGAGCTCTGCCGCCCCAGCCGACGCGCCCCTAGAAAGCCCAGGAAGGCGAGCGGCAGAAAGACCAGCAGGAAAGCGAAAGAGCTGAAGACCATGGCGAGAGTGGCAGCAGTTGGACGAGGGCTGGACAGCGCTGGCGTGAAGCCGGGCACTCTAGCATGAAGCCAAGGCGGCCAGGCGTCAGGGAGCCAGGCCAAACCGCATGTTAGACTTCGCGCCCCTCAGGCAGCCGTGGCGCAGGATCCGCATGCGTGTCCTCCATGTATTCAAGACCTACCTCCCCGATACCCATGGCGGTATCGAGCAGGTAATACGCCAGATGTGCGGCGCGACGCGCAAGCTGGGGGTGAGCAATCGGATCCTGACCCTTAGCGAACAGCCCTCCCCTGAATGCATCGAGGTCGAGGGCATTCCGGTGCAGCGGGTGCGCCAAGACGCCAACATCGCGTCCACCGGCCTGTCCCGGGCGGCCTTCGGGGCCTTCGCCCGGGCAGCGCGCGACAGCGACGTTATCCACTATCACTTCCCCTGGCCGTTCATGGACGTCCTGCAACTGGCGGTCCGGCCGGGCAAGCCCTATGTGGTCAGCTACCACTCCGATATCGTCAAGCAACGCCATCTGCTGCAACTCTATCGCCCCTTGCAGCGACACTTCCTGAGCCGGGCCAGCCGCGTCATCGTGGCGACCGAGCCCTATCGCCGCAGCAGCGTGGAATTGCGTGGGCTGGAGGCGCGTACCGAGGTCATTCCCTACGGCCTCGATGAAGCCAGTTACCCCGAACCTTCCCAGGCCTGCCTGGCGCAGTGGCGCCAGCGCCTGGGTCCGCGCTTCCTGCTCTTTGTCGGCGTGCTGCGCTATTACAAGGGCCTGCACCTGCTACTTGACGCCCTGGCCGGCCTGGACATGCCGCTGGCCATCGTCGGCGACGGGCCGGAACGGGCCGCGCTGGAAGCCCAGGCGCACCGTCTGGGCCTGCGCAACTGCCACTTCCTTGGACGCCTGCCGGAAGAAGACGTGGCGGCGCTCTACAACCTCGCCGAGACCTTTGTCTTTCCTTCGCATCTGCGTTCGGAGGCCTTCGGCATGGCCCTGCTGGAGGCGGCCATGTACGGCAAGCCGCTGATCAGCTGCGCCATAGGCTCGGGCATGAGCGAGATCAACCGGCACGAGCAGACCGGTCTCGATGTGGCGCCCACCTCTGCAGCGATCCGGGAAGCCCTGTTGCGGCTGTGGCAGGCACCTGAGGAGCGGGCCCGTTTCGGCGCTGCCGCGCGCGCTCATTTCGAGCGGCACTTCCAGGCGGATCAACTGGGCCGACGACTCGCGACGGTCTATGCGCAGATAGCCCCCGATGCCACCAGCCCAGGTACGGCAGACGGCTACAGACACCCTCGGTAGACTTTGCCGTTCAATTCATTCTGCCGCGTCCCCGGAGGTCACCTACCCCAATGTCCCTGATGCAGATGCTTAATGACGACCGGCTCAGACCGCTGCGTTTCATTCTAGTGGGTGGCCTTGCCACCCTGGTCCATATCCTGGTCGCTGGCTCGCTGTTGGCGCTCTTCGAGCTGCAGCCCTACGTGGCCAACCTCGTCGCCTTTCTGGTGGCTTTCGGCGTGTCCTACTGCGGTCACCGCTACCTGACCTTTGCTCGCCAAGGCTCGATCCTGCGCTTCTTCGTCGTGGCTATCGCCGGCTTCGCGCTCAACAATCTGCTTCTGACGGGTCTGCTCGCCCTGGGACTGTCCGCGTTCCTGGCGATCGTCGTGGCCACCGCACTGGTCCCCGTCTTCAGCTATCTGGCTTCTTCGCTTTGGGCTTTCCGATGAAAACGACGCCGCAGCTTTCCCTGGTTGTTCCGGTCTACAACGAAGAATTGGCCATTGGCCTGTTCTACGACGCGGTCTGCCATCATCCCGAGCTCAGCCAGCTGTCGCTGGAGCTGGTCTTCATCAACGATGGCAGCCGTGATGCCACAGCGCAGCAGCTCGACCTGCTGCAAGCCCGTGACGAGCGCGTCGTGGTGCTGCATCTTTCCCGTAACTTCGGCAAGGAAGCGGCGCTCTTCGCCGGCATCGAGCACGCGCGGGGGGATGCCGTGGTCCCCATCGACGTGGATCTGCAGGATCCCCTGGATGTCGTGCCGCGCCTGCTGGCGCAGTGGCACGACGGTGCCGACGTGGTCTTGGCCAAGCGTGTCGACCGTAGCAGCGACACGACCTTGAAGCGTTTCACCGCCGAATGCTTCTATCGCCTGCACAACCGGATCACCCATACCCCCATCGAGGAGAATGTCGGTGACTTCCGCCTGATGAGTCGCGAGGTGGTGGAAGCGATCAAGGAGATGCCCGAGCGCAATCTCTTCATGAAGGGCATCCTGTCCTGGGTCGGTTTCGAGACGCGCATCGTCGAATACCAGCGTGCCGAACGCAGCGCCGGTACCAGCAAGTTCAACGGCTGGAAGTTGTGGAACCTGGCTCTGGAAGGCATCACGTCCTTCAGCACCCTCCCCTTGCGGCTGTGGACCTATCTGGGCGGCGCCGTGGCGTTGTTCGCCCTGGCCTATGCCGCTCTGATGGTTTTCGAGAAGTTGCTGTATGGCAATCCGGTACCCGGCTATCCCTCGCTGATGACCGCCATCCTCTTTATCGGCGGCGTGCAGTTGATCGGCATCGGCGTGCTGGGCGAGTACATCGGCCGCATCTACATCGAGAGCAAGCGCCGGCCACGCTATGTGATCAAACGCGAACAGAAGCCCCGCGGTACTGCGGAGCAATCGGTGACCGAAAAAGAAATATCGCGTTGAATGCAGGCGCCCGTCAGGGCGCCTCGATCCGGCACACCGTGCCGATGTCTTCCTCGCGACACCACTGGCCGTAGTGCCCGCCCATGGCCTGCTCGATCCGTTCGCGCGAATAGGCATTCTCGCTACGCCCGAAGACGAAGAGCTGGCCAGGCCGCAAGGGTCGATCAAGCACCGCCGCCTTGGTCGCGCAGTCGCCGACCACCCGGGCGATGAAACCGGTGTTGAGCGGCACGGCATGGAGTGCGGAAAAGTACTGAAGAAACAGCGCATCGAAGGGTTTGCCGCCACAGCCGTAGTTGGGTAGCAGGTGGACCTCGGTCGCCGAGGCGACCCGCGCATCCCAGGTCGCACGGTCATAGTCGAAATGGGGTTGGCGACTGGCCGCCTCCACCAGGTAACCGCGGTGATGGCGGGTATCGGCGTACTGCACCACGATCAGCGCCAGCAGGGCCAGACGCCAGACACTGGACGCCCGGGTCAGGTAGAAGCCCAGGGCCAGGATCAGCAGGCCGTAGCCCACCGGCCAGAAAAACCGTCCCGAGCCCCGGAAGATGCGCGCCAGCTGTTCGACGCCGGGTAGCAACGGGTACTCGAAGAGCGCCGTCCCGCCCAGATACACGCGATTGGATAGCGCATAGAGGGTCAGCCCAATGAAGATCAGCAACAGCACCCAGTGCTGACGGCACTGCGACAGCAACCAGCGCGGTGCCAGCACCAGGATGCTCAGCAGCATGGCCAGTAGGCCAACGCCGAGATAGTTGTGGCCGTCAATCTGCAGCCCGGTCGCATCCAGGACCAGCCCGCCGGACGGCAGGAACACGCTGGGCGCCAGATGGGTTCCCAGGAACGGCGACAGCAGGTTCATCGAGGATTCGATGTAGCCCACCTCCGCCGGGGGCATGCCCTGACTGAAACTCAGATAGCCAAGCACGTACAGCACCAGTGCCAGCAGGGGCAAAGGCGCGACCAGGGCCACGGCGACCGTACGCCAGGGACTGGACTTACGAACGCCAATGGCCAGGGAGACAGCGCCATACAGCGGATAGAGCATGGCGATCAGATAGGGGTGGATGGTGGCCGAGAGCACCAACAACGCGGTGCCATAACGCCAGAATTGCCCAGGAACCAGTTGTCCACGTGATAGCCGGGCGTAGTACGCCAGCATCAGGATAATGAGGAATTGCGCATTGAGCGCCGCATGGGGAATCCGGATCATCAGCGCCGGCATCATCAAGGCGAACAGCGTACCGCCCAGGAGCGCTGCTGGCGTACGGCCGCGAAAGGACGCGGCGGCATAGGCGCCGGCCAGCCCTTGCAGCAGATAGCAGCCTAGCGTCCAGACACCGAAGTAATGACTGCCCGGCGGCAGCCAGGGATAGATCACCTTGAACAGGATGGCTGCCAGCGGAATGCTGTCGGTATAGGCCACCGACAGGCCTTCGGGCGCGTTGAGCAGCCGGGTATAGAGCAGCGGGAAGCGCCAGCGATCCTGGACGAAGGCCCACATGCCGGTGATGTGTTGCGTCGGATCGGTGCGGTTGTCGAAGAAGAACCCCGAGTGACCGGTCAGAAAGTCCCACGGAAAGATGCGCGCGATGTACAGCACGCCCAGCAACAGGGCCAACCCATAGTAGAGGGCACGGCCCATTGGCTGATCGAGAACGGCCAGGCGGCCAGCGACAGCGGTCATGATCGCTCCTGCAAAGGCTGAATACCTGAATGATCGAAGCTGGCCTCCTGAGCCAGCGCGCGAAACAGCCCGTCGACGCGGGTGGAGATGGCTGGCCAGGCATGGCTACGCAGCCACTCGACCTGCCGGGCTGGACGCTCAGCGGCGAGATGCTCGCGCAGTCCCGCCGCGATGGCCTGGGCATCGGTACCGGGGAGCCGGTAGACCGCCTCGTCGACGTCTTCGAAGATGTCCAGCGGCGTGCAGAGCACTGGCTTGCCGGCCAGCAGACCCCAGCGCACCGCGGCGCTGGAAGACTCTTGGGTGTGCTGGTAGGGAAAGACCACCACCTCGGCCAGGCTCAGCCACGCCAGGGATTCGCGGTCGTCCAGGAAGCGGTCGATCAGTTGCGCACGGCCTTCCAGGCCCAGCGCCGCGATCCGCTGGCGGCACTCGTCGGCCAGGTCCGCACTTTCCGGTACCGGATACTGGGCGTTGACCAGCAGCAGGTAGAGGTCTTCGTCCTCGGCGGCGACCTCGGCGAAGGCTTCGATCAACTGCAGGATGCCTTTGGGCGGCAGCAAGAAGCCGTAGCTGGCCACGATGCGGCGTCCAGCCAGGGCCTGGGCTTCGTCCGGTAGCGCCAGCGCCTGGGGCGGCGGCATCACCCCGTGGGGGAACAGCATCAGGTTGTCGGCCAGGCCGAAGTCCTTGAGGCGATTGAGGTCGTGGCTGCTGTGCACCAGCAGGCGGCTGCTCTGGCGCAGCGCCAGGCGCAGTTGCCGCAAGCTGCGGTGATCGCCCGGCCGGTCGAGATCGGCGGTGGAATGGAAAGTGACCAGGGTACGGATACCGCGCCGATGCACCTCGTGCAGGAAGCGGGCGAAGGGCACCAGGCCGAAGAAGCCGAAGTTGAACTGGATCAGCAGGATGTCCACCGGCTCGCGCGCCAGGGCCTGCAGCAGATCGTCGAGCGAATCCTGCCCACCCTGATCCCAGATCCGCTGGATCTCCTGCCCTTCCGGATTGATCAGGGCGACGTGGCGGTTGGCGAACACCTGCGTGGCCGCCAGGGGGCCGGCGATCAGTTGCTGGCTGTAGCCGGCGATACCGCAGGCGCTGTTCCAGGTGGTGACGGTGCCGACCCGGGGCTGCGGCTTGCAGGGCGGCAGCGCACGGACCCGGGCGATGGCGGCCTGGGTGCGGCGGGCGACCTGCTCCCAGGTGTAGTCCCGGCGGATCAGGCGGTCGGCCCGCAGCAGGCGCGAGCGTACCAGGGCCTGCCAGCGTCCTTCGCGGCGCGCGGCGGCGAAGTCGGCCAACAGCCGCGCCAAGTGGTCGGTATCCGGCTCCGCCCACAGCGAGCCGCTCAGCTGCATATGGGTCTGGGCGCGGGTAAAGCGGTAATCGATGAGCCAGCTGGTCTCAGGCGTACAGAAATCCGTCTGGCCGCCATAGCCGGTGGTGACCACGGCGCATTCGTGCAGCATGGCCTCGGCCAGGGGCAGGCCGAAACCTTCGCCGCGACTGGGCGCAACCAGGACATCGGCCCAGACGTAGAGGGCGCGTATCGCCGCCTCGGGCAGGTCGAGATTGAACAGCTCGACCGCCGGTGCCGCGGGATACCGCTCGCGCCAGGCCGCCAGTTCGGCGGTGATATCGTGATGGGGATTGGGAAAGGTCTTGATGACCAGTACCACATCATCCGCCGCCGTGAAGGCGCGGGCATAGGCGTCGAGCAGGACGTCGACGCCCTTGCGTGGAAAGCAAGACGAGATGTGCAGCAATTTCAGCGTCGTGGCATTGCCAGGCAGCGCGCGGCCGAGCAGCGCCGGCTCCGCCGGGATGCGCAGGATATGATCGGCGCCCAGGCCGACGGTCACCACCGGTACGTCGACGCCATTGTCCTCCAACACCCGGGTCACATAGGACGACATGCTGGTGACCAGCTGCAGATAGCGATTGAAGCCGGCCACGGCCTCCACCGGCAGCAGGGATTCCTCCCAGCCATAGCAGGACAGCACGCGGACATCGCCCGCCATGTCGCTCACCCGTGGCGGATAGAGCAGGCGCAACACGGCGGCTGCCGGCTGATCGGCACGGGCATGGGCCGCGGCGCTGGCAGGGTCGGCGGCGAGAAACTCGGTAGACACGGGAATGGGGCCGGGACCTTCGGTCGCCCGCAGCGCCACGCTGGCACCGATGGCGGCGAAGCCCCGGGCCAGTTCGCGGTTGACCACCGCCAGGCTATAGCTGCTGTCGAACGGACCTTCAACCCGAATGTCGACCATCTGCCGACACGGTTGCGGCAGCACTACCTCGCGAATAACCAACCAAGTGATAAGCCATTGGTAGAAGCCTTCCGCCGTCCAGCGCCGCGCCTGAGCGTCGCCACGGTGCTGCACCTCATAGCGCAATCCCGGATTGTCCATCAGGCGTTGCAGGACATTGGCCGTGTGCGCGGGCGCGGTCGCCGCCAGCGGCCAATAGCCGTCGCCGAGGATTTCGCGACCTGCCCCGCTCTGGGCATTGCCCACCAGCGGAATGCCCAGCGCCAGCAGGCGCAGCAGCCAGGCCGGATCGGGTGCGGGCTCCAGGCTGAACGCCAGGTCCACCGCAGGCAGCGGCTCCTCGGCGCGCAGTACTGTTAGCTCAATGCGATCCAGTGCAGCGACAGCAGCTAGAAAATCAGCACGGTGCAGGGGTTGCTCATCACCATAGACACACAGACGCCAGGAGGCAGCTGGATGCTGTGCCAACTGCAGTAGCCCTTTGGCCGCCTCTTCATGCTGCAGTTCGGCGACGTGCACGAGGATGGTAAAGGGGCGCAGCCGATCTAGATCCGCTGGCGGCGGAACGGGAGGCAACTGCCAGGAGGGATGATCGATGCGGGAAACTGGAACGGTGACATCTCGGGCATAGAGCGCTTCGAGCAACTGGGAGTCATGACTCAGAAGCCCGCGGATCATAGGACGCCGTCGGATGAGCTCCGACAAGGCTGCAGGCTCTGCGTCAGCATCTGGCAAGAGTAGTACGTGGCCGTCGCAGCGTGCCAAACGCCGTTCGTGCTCGGCCTGAGGCTGACCATGCACCAGCAGAAGGTCGTCTGCCCCACCCAGTGGGTAATCGGCAAGCGCTCGCACCTGCTCTCGCCATTGCTCTGGCGGTTCGTCGGCATAGAGATCGGCGGTCAGTCCGGCACGGCGCGCGGTATCACGCAGCTCGAGCAGATATGCCCAACCGTAGACGCCCGTCAGCGGTCCCACGATCCACTGGTGGAAAGCGGTAACGGCCCGCTTCATGGCGTCTCAGCTCTAATGGCAGAGACTGCGTAATGCTGCCAGGTAAGCGGCGATGAGGGCTGGAAATCCTGTAGTAGCTCGGCTTGCGCAGGCCGTTGAATGGCAACCTGGGCAAAGCCCTTATGGCGGCACAGAAACTCGAGCAAGGGCGCTGGAGAGGGCCGCTGACGCGCCGGGTCGAGCCAGAAGGCACAAGCGCTGGACGCATGGGCGGGATCAAGGGCCTGCAACAACAGCAGACCGCCAGGCGCGAGCGCACGCAGTGCCTCGTCGAGCAAACTGGACAGCTGCGCCAAGTCCAGACGATCCACCAGTTCGAACGCACACAGGGCGCCCAGACTGCCCGTCGGTTGCTCGCTCAACCACCTCAGCGCATCGCCCTGCTCTACCTCCAGCCCGTTGCCACATGCCTGGGCTACCAGGTCAGCGTCGGCCTCGATCCCACGCCGCTTGATCGCCTGGGGCAAGCCGGCCAGCCAGAGGCCATTGCCGCAGCCCAGCTCAACCAGAGGCAATCCCTGACGCAAGGCTGGGCACTCCTCAATCAGAGGTAGATAGAAGCTCAGCAGTCCATGCAGCGCCTGATCGTCCAAGGCAAAATGCTCACGCAGCGTCCGCTCCAGTGCCAGGGGTACGCCCAAGGCCGCGCTCTGAGGCGCTAAGGGCAATGCAGGCGCGGTTTCCAACAAGCTCAGTCGTGTGCGCAGCTCCTGCTCACTACGGTCTAGCTGCCTCCGGGCCTGGGCCAGTTGCGCTTCCACCGTCGCCAACTCGCGCTCCAGCTCACCCAGGCGCGGCTCGGGCGCCTGATCCTGCAGGATTTGCCAGCGCTGTTGATGCCATTCCAGCAGGTTGCTCTGCTGCTGCAGCAGGATTGCCTGCAAGGCCAGCTGGTTTTGCCAGCGGTAGTAGCGGGCATTGTCGCGCTGCTGCCGCCCCGGCAGACCGGCGACCTCCAGCATGAGGCCCAGTAACCGTCCGATGACCGGCACACGGCGCAGCTTGCGCTTGAGCAGCGCCCGGCGCAGCCCTGGAGCGGGTGCGGCATGGCGCTGGCCCTCGGGACTGAGATGGATGGCCGCCAGCAGATCGAATCGATCCTCCCCACCCCGTAGGCGGGTCAGGTAGTAGGACAGCCGCTCCGGCTCGATGGGATGCCCGGTCAGATAGTGATAGGCCGAACGCACGAGCGCCTCGTCATCCAGTTCCTGCAGGCCGTCCCAGGTGGGTTCGGCGGGCTCGGCCGCAGGCTGCAACGCCTGGGTGCGCTGGCGAATATCGGCGATCAGGTTGGCGAGGTGATCGTCGAGACGGGAAAGATCCAGGTCGGGGCCAGGGGTAGACATCGCGGGACGCTCGGTCGGACAGGGGGGAGACGATGGCCAGGCCATCGCGAGAAGACGGCAAGGATACCCGCTCAGGCGCCCTGGATGAACGTCTCCGCCCTTTCCCGCCCCTGACACCTCGTCGGCGCCCGGGCGATTGGGGGTCAAGAAAACCAGGGCCTGGCCGAATCAGCAGGGAGAGACGAATCGATTGAGCCCTGGCACAGGATTTGAAACTGGGCCGGTAAGCGTCAAGAAGTCGCTAAATCTTGGCTGAGGACAGTCGCCAGAATTTTGTAGTTGGCAGGCCGGGCAGGAGCCCGGCGGCAGCACCTATCGCCGGTACCCTCATGACCCTTCGCAAAACCCTGGCCGCCCTGGGCGGCATCCTGACCCTGAGCGCCCTGCTGGGCGCTGCCGCCCCCGCGCGCGCCGTGGAGCTGGTCGGCCTCAACCTTTCCGGCGCCGGCTTCGCCAGCCAGGTGCTGCCGGGCCTGAACGAACGCAACTACATCTTTCCGGTGGAAGCCTACTTCCAACAGTGGAGCGCGCGCGGCGTCAAGCTGGTCCGCTTCCCGATCATCTGGGAACGCCTGCAGCCCAGCCTGGGCGGCGCCTTCGATCCGACCTATGCCGGCCTGATCGACCGCACCTTTCTGTATGCGCAGAACCACGGCATCAAGATCATCCTGGATCTGCACAACTACATGAGATACCGCGGGACCGTGATCGGTACCGGCGGCGTCGGCTACAACCACTACCAGGATGTGCTGACCCGCATCGCCCAGCGCTGGAGCAGCCAGGCGTCGCTGTATGGCTACGACATCATGAACGAGCCCCACGACGCCACCGCCCAGTGGCCCGTGGCCGCCCAGTACGGCATCAACGGCGTGCGCAGCGTGGACAACGTGCGACCCATCTTCATCGAGGGCAACGGCTGGGCCGAGGCCACCCGCTGGCCGCAGTGGAACGACTCGCTGCTCGCCCTGCGCGATCCGGCCAACAACCTGATCTTTGAAGCCCACACCTATTTCGACGGTGACGGCGGTGGCGGCAACTATGCCAACACCAGCGCCGCCGCCTATGCGGACGACTATGGCGTGCAGCGGGTCCGGCCCTTCGTGGAATGGCTGAAAAAGAACGGCAAGCGCGGCTTCATCGGCGAATTCGGTGTGCCCGACAGCGACCCGCGCTGGAACGTGATCATGGACAACATGCTCGCCTACTTGAAGCAGAACTGCATACCGGCCACCTACTGGGCGGCCGGCCCGGGCTGGGCCAACTACAACATGTCGGTGGAGCCGGTGAACGGCCAGACCCGCCCGCAGTGGCCGACCCTGGCCAAGTACCTGGACGGCAGCAGCTGCAGCAGCTTCGGCCCCGGCGCCCAAGCGCCTAAGAGCGCGACCCAGGCTGACCTGAACGGCATCCAGCAGCTGTACCTGGCCTACATGGGCCGTGCCTCGGATCTGGCCGGCCTGCAGTACTGGGCCAACCGCGTCGCCTCCGGTGAGATGAACGTGGCCCAGATCGCCGCCAGCTTTACCGAAAGCCCCGAGTATCGCGGCCAGTACCAGGGCCTGGACAACTCAGCGCTGGTCAGCAAGGTCTACACCAATGTCATCGGCCGCAGCGCCGAGGCAGCCGGTCTCAACTATTGGGTCGGCGAGCTGAACAACGGCAACGTCAAGCCGCAGACCCTGGTACTGGCCATGGTGCGCGGCCTGGGTGACAGCGACAAGAGCAACTTCGACGCCCGCACCTCGGCGGCCTTCAGCAATATGAAGTGATGGGGCAAGGCGGGTCGGATACGGCTCGCCTTGTTCGGCCCTCCGAGCGCGGCATGGATGCCGCGCCAGGAACAGGCACAGACGCAAGGCGAAGCAAAGGACCGTCTCAGAGCAGCTGAACCTTTGCGCAGGAGGGGCCTCTACCCTTCTCCCATTGCACGTGCCGATTCAAGGAGGATCCCGCATGCAAGATGCCATCGACCGCCTCGTCACCGCCCTCGAACCCCATAGGTGCCAGGTCACCCAGCGCCCTGCCGACCGTAGCCTGTTGCTCACCGTCAAGGACAGCCAGGGCGGCAGCTCCATGACCAAGGTCATCCCCCTGACCGAGCTGAATTGCCCCGACCGCCTGGCTACCGTGATCAAGGACGTACGCCGCGACCTGGCCAATTGCGGCGGCACCCTGGACGCCGCCTGCACCTCCGACCTGCAACGCCGCGGTGCGCGGATTCGGCGGTACGGGGACTAGCTGTCTCGGCGCCGTTTTTAGACGCTACCCGCGATCAGATCGAATACTCGATCCCTTGGGCGATCTGCCCGGAGACCACCACCCGGTTCTCCGCCGACTCCGATAGGCTGGCCAGCAGACCCGCCGCGTCCAGCGCGCCGCTCTGCAGCTGGGACGTCCAATAATCCAGCCCGGCCTGCTCCGCGGTGCGGCCCAGCACATGGCCATAGAGGCTGGCGACCAGCGCCTGGGGCGCGGGCGAGGTGCCGTTGAGCGCCTGGAATTCGCTACTGGCAACGAAGCCTGAGGCCACCTCATACAGGCTGGCACCCGCATCCATCTTGTCGATCCAATAGCCCAGACCGGGCTTGTCGGGCGTGCGATCAAAAGCCGCCTGGTAGAGGCGATAGGCCTGGCCGGCTATGCCGTCGGTATCCAGAGCCAGGCTGCGGTCGGTGAAATGCACGCGCTCGATATTCTGCAAAACGACCGCGCCGTAGTTGCCACCGTCCTTGTTGTACAGCACAGAGGTCTGCCCAGGATTGACGGATGCGCTCTTGTAAGAGGCATTTATCGTCAGCTCGTCATGCCCAGTAAGCCCATTGATCACTGGCGCATAGGGCCCCGTGTGTCGATGCCAGTCGAAGCTGATGGCGTCGTTAAAGTAGCTGCCATAAGTGAAGCTTTGATCAACTGCAATCGGATTGGACGCCACGGCATTACCTGGCGCTCCATAGAGGTACTGCAAGGCCAGGAGGTCGAAGGCACCGAGATGCTGAGCGCCGCCGGTGTTATAGGCCATGGCTGTATTGGATGCCGTAGCCAGCTCGATAGGTAGATAGGGGCCCTTGTCGTATTGGCTGTATTCCCCAGGATGCTTGAGGCCAAGTGCATGCCCCGTTTCGTGTACCAGCAACTGAAGACCGGGTAGACGGCTGAGGTCAGCGACCTGGGGCGTCATCCAGTTGAACCACACCACACTGCCGCCATCCCGCGTATAGGATTCGGCTTGGTGGTCAGGAGATTTGGGCACACCGGCACGTCCGGAATAGAGGCCGTATTGGAGTAAGCCGCCCTGCTCGACCTCTTGAAAGGTCACGCCGATCTGACTGGAAATTTCAGTCAGCATTGAGCGCACCGCGGCCTGCTGGCCAGCATCGAGCATACGGAAATCATCTACCTCGTAGTCACTTGGACCCTGACGCAGAAAGCTGTAGCTGATGACCGCGCCCGTGCCCGGCTGGTGGTTGTAAGCCAGGCTGATACGTCCCGGCTCCAGCAGCGCATCGATCCGAATATCTCCAGTAGCCATCGTGTTTCCTCCTTGAAGCAGCCGCCCCATGGCAACTACTGCTCGCCTGCCTGTATAGCAAGCCGGACGAGAAAACGATATGGAGTTCACATTTTACAGGCAAAAGAAAAGGCCGCGCCGCGTCCGGGTTGGCCTCGAGGAGATGCAAGGAAGGTCGAGGGCTCATGGGCGCCTCGTTATCGGCGATAGGAAACCGAAAACTGACCAGGCGTTCAATCCGGGAACGGCGCTCGCGCCAAGGTTTGCTATCCATTTAACGAATTTATTAAGAATTGGGGGCTGAGAGATTAAATTGCAATGACAGCCGACGAAAAGCTATGCGCTGTCAATCGGCAGGATGCCGCAGCCGGACGACTACAGAGCGCGCGAGATATACGTCAGGAAGGAATAAGACCAAGACAACTTGGAACATCAGGAAGGTATTTAGAAGCAAAAAAAAACGGAGAGCCGAGGCTCTCCGTTTTGGCAACACTATCGCAATTAAGCAGTAGCGAAGTTAGCGCTGGACAGAGTACCGGTGAAGCCGGTCAGCTCGATCAGGCCGTCGCCGCTGGTTACAGCGGCAGCCGAATCGTTGACAAACACGTAGGTGTTGCCGCCAAAAGCGAACGAAGTGGAGTGAGAAGCGGTGATTGCAGAGGCAGCAGCAGCAACAGCTTCTGCCAAGGTAGCAGCACCTTGAACAGTACCCAGCTGGGTATTGTCCAGAGCTACGAAGCTGGCACCGCCAGTGGTGAGGACCATCTTGTCTTGGGTACCGGAGAAATCGGTGACCTTGACCAGATCCTGAGAAATAGCAGTGTTAGCTGCAGCAATCTCAGTAGCGTTGGCGGTGGTGAAAGTGCCGTTCAGGTTAGCCAGGCTCAGCACGTTCAGAGTGTCGTTACCGGCACCCAGGGTGATGGAGGCTACGTGAGCAGCGGTAACGCCAGCGGTGGCGGTAGCAGTCAGATCAACGATATCGTTGCCAGCGCCAGCATTGATGGTCAGAGCAGCCTTACCAGCAGTGGTAGCGGTGATGGTGTCAGCGCCATCGCCAGCATTGATGGTCAGAGCGCCATCATTGACGGTGCTGGTGATCTTGTCAGCGCCAGCGCCAGTGTTGATGGTCAGAGCGGCTGCAGTAGTGGAACCCGAATTGCTACCAGTGTCGACGAACAGAGTATCTGCGCCGCTACCAGTGGTCAGGCTGGTGAGATTAGCCAGAGAAACAGCGTTACCAGCACCGGTAGCACCGATGTTCAGACCAACGCTGGAGGCGGAGCCGTCAACAGTGGTCAGATCAGTCAGGGTACCGAGAGTCAGAGTAGCAACTTGATCAGCAGCAGTAGTGCTGGTGCTAGCCAGACTTACGGTCAGGTTGGCGATAGCATTGGTGGTTGCATCGGTGCTAACACCAATTGCAGCGTTGCCAGCCACAGTACCAGTCAGGGTCAGAGCGGTCAGATCCGCACCAGTCACGGCGATGGAACCAGCATCGGCGCCTTTAAGCGTGATGGTGCCAGCAGTATTTTCTACGAAGTTTACAGCAGAGCCAGCAGCGATCTTGGTTTCGCCGTTAGCAGCGGTTGCAGTAGTGGCAACAAAAACCGGCTTGAAGGTGGCGTTCTGTACCACAGCGGCGGCTGCGTAGTAGGTAGCCAGGTTTGCAGAAGAACCAAGTGCGGTCTGATAGGCAGCCAGGTCTGCGTAAGAAGTGCCGTTAATGACAACCGGAGTGCCAGCGTTGGTGTAGGCAGCAGTCACATCAGCAGCGCTGGTAGCGGCAGGAGCAGTAGTGGTCAGAGCGGAGACGTACTGAATCTTGCTGTCCAGCAGCAGACGATCAGTGCCGGTAGCGCCATTGGTCAGAGCCAGAGCCAGACGATCAACAGTGATGTCATTGCTGTTCTGCCAGTAGGTCAGCTCGTCGCTGGCGGCAGCGCGGCCGAACAGGTTCTGATACAGCTGATTGATGGTCTGGGAGCGAGTCAGGCCGCCGTAGGTGTTGGTGTACTCAGGCTGCTGTGCGAACGCGGCACTGATCTGATCGACAGTGGCGTCAGCCTGGGCAGTCCAGTAGCTCAGGCCAGCCGGCTCAGCAGGACGGCCGAAGTAGGCCAGGTACAGGTTCTGAACTTGGGTAGCGGTAACAGCCATTTCCTTGCATCTCCTAAGATTTTGTCGAATTCGACTTCAGGCCTTCCGTCACTGGATGGGTGCCCGTCGGCCCCGGCCTGTCGCCTCACCCCAACTGCTGGGGCGAAGCCCCCATGATGGGTTTCGTTTCGATATCGGCTTTGTAAAGAGGTTCACATCAAGGATGTGCGTTCGTCGTACAAAGCAGCGGTATCGGCGGCAATCCTACACAGACATTTGTGACGGGAACAAGCGTTTCTTCAGAGCCTTTCACGGTTTACTCAGCTGGATTCATCCTACCGAGACCTGCTGGGTCGACAGAATGGGAATAGCGCTGATATAGAGGCTAAAGTTCTCAACCTGCTGACATAGCCGTGGGAATCGTCGTTTAACGGACACAAACCACGGTAAAAAGCCATAAATCTGACGCTAGCCATTTTTCTGCTGGCTTTTGCGCCTGGACCATTCGCTCCACTTTTACGACCGCCTGCGAGCCACGTCCTGCCTCTCCCGTAACCAATGGTCGCGTTTGCGGACGGACGAACGGTCGTGCCCAAAGCAGCCAGAAGTTGGTGAAAAGCGCTTAAAAGCCGCCAAAAGCTGGCCAGATGCCGCTATTCATCGAGTCTTGACCGCAACCTGAGCTGTGCAAAAAAAGCTGATTTGGTCGTTCTCTAACTTGTCTCAGCCTTAAAAACTGCCGATATCTGGCGCTACCAACCTGCTTCACGTCTGGTTGCCTAGGCATCCTTCTATCTATAGCCATCTGATGACATGCCCTTGAAAGGCTAGGGCTCAGTCATCCCTCCCCCGCCTTAGCCTGGAATGAAGCGATTAGGGATCAAGCGGCCATCAATGGGTACCACCACGAGCAAGGTCAGCACTACTAGCCTGACCGCCCTCCCCGGCAAGCTAAGCGGTGCGCAAGGCGCCTTAGCAGGCATCACCTCAGGGACAAACCTGTTGGATATACGCCTGAACAGCGCGATCTTGACCGACAAGCTTACGGCCGACGTCCTGGGCAAGGTGCTGATGGCCAACGACACCCTTGATCCTCAAGGGTGGCTCGGGGGCAATAGAAGGCGCGGACACCATTGGTGCCGGGGCCGGCGTGTATACGCTGACTGGAGGGAAAGGGTCTGATACCTGTGTGTTCACGCCCACCAGCGACTCGGCACTGGACGCCCTGGATACCATCACCCTGGCGAAGGCGTCAGACAGGGGTACTGCTCATGCGGCGAACGATACGCTGATCAGGCTGGCGAGTACGCCCTTGGCCGAGGGCACTGAAATCGTCGGTCTGGGTATCGCAGTCGCCTGATACCCCGGTAATAAAGAAGCCCCTGCTTCAGTCATGAAGCAGGGGCTTCTTTTATGGACAGGGCCGCGAAGGATGACGCCACCGCAGAGCGGCAGAGGGCGTACAGACGTTACCTCGAATCCCAGCAATCATTCGGTAGGCAGGCCCCTCTTCTTCAGGGATTCTGAGAGGTGGTGGCGCCCATCATTCGCTGGATCAGGCGGCGATAATCAAGTTCTGGCTATCGAGCGTGCCGGTATAGCCGGTCAGCTCGATCAGACCGTCGCCCGGAGCAACCTCCTGCTCGGCGGAGTGATCGACAAAGAGGTAGGTGTTGCCGCCGTATTGGAACAAGGTGCTGTGCACAGCGGTATCCGCTCCCGCTGCATTGTTTGCCGCCAACTGCAAGGCCTCGGCCAAGGTATCCGCCTTGCCAACGGCATCCTGCTGCGTAGCGGTCTGCTGGCTTAAAGTCGAGTTTTTCAAGCCGTACACGCTGGCGACGTCGAGCTTGTCCTCCGCAGAGAAGTCCGTGACCTTTATTAGGCTCTTTTGCAGCGCTGCATTAGCGGTCTTTATCTCGGTGGAATCATCGACAGCGAAGCTACCGACCAGATTGCCGAGGCTCTGCAGCTGGAGCGTGTCAGCGCCGTCACCCAGGGTGATGGAGAGGCCGCTGGCATAGGCAGGAGCGGCACTTTTGAGGAATACGTCCGGATGGATACCGAGCCTCACAACATCATCACCGCTGCCGGCGACAATCGTGGACAGCGCCGACAGCGAGCCTGGAGTCAGGTCCACCAAGGTGAGATCGGCCGTGGATTTGGACGCATCAATGCTGGTAAGGGTAGACATAAAGGACGCATCAATCTTGGTGTCGCCCCCGCTGATGGCCAAGTTCAAGGTGGACAATTGGGTTGCAGCATTTCCGCTGATATAAAACTGAGCCCCCGCTGCTGATGAGCTTCCCGTAAGAGCCAGTTCGGTGAGCGTTCTGGCATCATCAAGAGAAAGATTTTTTGCCTCCTGAGCTTCACGGAGCTCAATGCTCCCTACTGTCACACCCGCTTGATAGGAAAGGTTGGTTACGCTTTTGCCCTCTGCATTTTGAAGGCCGGAAAAACCTTGGATGTGATAATTTGGCGCATCGCTATCTTCAAAAAAACTAAAGTTAGTGGCGTCCAGTTTACCCAGGTAGCCGGTCAGCTCAATTAGACCATCACCTACCGCGACAGTGTTACTCAAAGTGTGATCGACAAATACGTAGGTATTACCCTGATACTGGAAAGCGGTACTGCGAGCGTGTGAGTCCTCACCAGCGGCATTGTTAGCGGCAAGCTGGAGGGCTTCAGCCAGCGTTGCAGTTGTGCTGATGGCTTTCTGCTGGGCATCCGTCTGGGCAACGAACTTGCCGCCAGCAGAAAATCCTGCTCCATCGTCAGTGAAGGGCTCAGAGCCAAATTTGAGCATATCGCCTGCGGTGAAGTCGGTGATTTTGACCAAACCCGCCTGTAGGTTGCTCTGGGCTGTGGCGATACCCGCTGGAGTGCTCGTATCGTAGGCGCCGCGCAGGTTGCTCAATGTCATGGCACTGAAGGTGTCTTGTCCATCTCCAAGCGTTATGGTGAGCTTGTGAGTACTGGTCAGAACATCGCTGCCGAAGCCAGAGAAGCTAATATAATCGTTGCCAGCCCCAGTATTCAGTGAGAAGTCTCGATCGAGGCTGCCCATATGAAGAAAGTCGCCGCCACTTCCAGAAATTAGTTCAGAAAGTTTTGATCCCAGGTAAACACCGATAGTCAATCTTACTGACGATTCAGAAGCGTCAATCTTGGTTAGGGCGCCCATATCGTATGAAATATAGGTCGTTATTGGAGCGTCGCCGCCACTCAGCTTCAGATTCAAGGTCTTTACCGTATCGGTAGTCCCTGCTTCAGAAATATTCAAGTAATTGGAAAAGTTCGAATTGCTTACTGTTCCGGCAAGGGTCAGGCTAGACAGGGCGCTGGCATCCGCCAGAGTAATGTTTGCAGAACCTACGTTATTGAGCGCAATGGTGGCCTTGCTAGTGCTCGGGGAATAAAGCGCTGCGCTGACCGATGCGCCCGTCTCATCCTGAAGACCCTTTTCGCCATTCACTGAATAGGAGTGCTTTTCGGACTCCGCCGGCACAGGGCTAGGAGAAGGTGCCGGCGCACTCGGCGAAGATGGAGCAGGCGTGGCAGGCTTAGGACCGTTGGTATTCAGCTCGGTCGCCGCCAATTGATAGAACTGACTGATGGGGCCAACCTCGCGCGCAAAATCGGCGATGGTATAGGTGGCGCCCTGGAAGCTGATGGTGGTGGTCGTGTCGTTAAAGGCCTGCTTTACCGAGGCAATATCCGCCGCTGTACCTTGGGCAGCAGTGATCGCCGTGGCGAATTCGGTCTTGCCATCAAGCAGCTCACGGTCCGTGGACTGGGCGCCGTTGACCAGGGCCAGGGCCATGCGGTCCACGCTGATGTCGTCGCTGGCGATCCAGTAGTCCAGCTCGTTGCCCTCGGCCTTACGACCGAACAGGTTCTGGTAGAGCTGAGCGACCACTTCTTCGCGAGGAAGATCGCCATAGACGGCCTGGTATTCGGGCTGTTCGGCGAAAGAGGCGCTGAGGCCTTCGACGGTCAGGTCCGCCTGGGCGCTCCAATAATCGAGGCCGGCTTGCTCGGCCGGGCGGCCGAAATAGGCGATATAGAGATTCTGAATCTGCGATGCGGTAATGGCCATGTCCCTGGTCTCCGGTAGAGGTCGTCAACGACCTCAGGCTGTCCCTAGCTGAAGGTTTGGTTGCTGATGCGAGGCAGTGACCGGCGTGGAAGCGGCCAGGTTTGCTCGGCAATCCAGACGAAGGATACAAGCGAGGCGACAGGGATCACAACAGAAACGGAACTAATTCACATCTTTGAAAAGGTGGGAATCTGGATCCATTCCGCTACCGCTTGGCAAAGGGGCGGACTAGAGGCCTCGTTGGCCTCGTTATCGAACAAGGGTCTTCGGAGCTTAGGAGACCCGCATCAGGCGAGAATGCAGGTGCCTGCCCTAGGGACGCTGGGCGATCACCGCGTAGTCCTGCGGGCCGTAGAACCAGCGGTCGCAGTGGCGGGCCACTTCGCTGTCTTCGTGCAGGCGGTGCTTGGGCTCCACGGCGTTGACCTTGTGGATTTCCACCTGGGCGTAGCCCTTGAACTGCACCAGGAATTCGGTGAAGGCCGGCGGCAGCGGGTGGATGTGGGTGGGGTCGGTCCAGAAGTAGTTGGCCGAGGTGACGATGTTTTCCGGGTTGGGCGTTTCAAAGAGGATCAGCCCGCCCGGCGCCAGGGCGTGGAGGCAGACGTCGAGCAGCTGGTTGAGGCGCTCGAAGCCCAGGTGCTCGATGACGTGGAAGGCCGAGACGGCGCCGATGCTGCCGGCCGGTTGGGCGGCCAGCCAGGCGATGGCGTCGGTGTGCTCGGCGGGCAGGCCGCGGGCGCGGCACAGCTCGACGTTGGTGGCATTGAGGTCGATGCCCAGGCGCTCTACCGCAGGTGGCAGCAGTGCCAGCCACTCGCCCCGGCCACAGCCGATGTCCACCAGCGGCAGTCCGCGAGCCAGGGCCGGGTTGGCGGCGATGGTGGGCAGATAGTAGGACAGCCGGGCGTTGATGGTCTCAGCGCTGCCGCGGAAGCGATCCTCGAAGGCCAGATAGAAACTGTCGGGCACGGTGCCGCTGGGCAGGTTGCTGGCCGGGGTTTCGGCGGCATCCGTCTTGGGTGCCTGGACGGCAGTCGCCAGCGCCGGCTGGGACGCCGCCGCGCGCGGCGTGCTTTCCAGGGCGGTCAGGCGGGCGCGGAGTTCCTGGTTCAGGTTCTCGGCCAAGCGCAGGCGTTCGCGCAGCTCGGCCAGGGCCGGATCGGGCGTGGCCTGGCGGGCGCCGAGCACCTGCTGTTCGGCGCTGAGCACCCGGTAATGCTGCTCGTGGCGCTGGATATGGGCTTCCAGGCGTTCATGCAGGGCCAGGTGGCGCGCGGCGTCACGCTGCTGGCGCTGGGCGTTCGGGCAGCGGCGCAACAGGCTGCCGAGCAACGGCAACTGGCGGCAGCGCCGGCGCAGGCGCGCGCCGCGCAGCCCCTCTACCGGAGCGCCGTGGGCACGGCCCTCGGCAGAGTCACGCAGGCCGGCCAGGAGTTCGAGCTTGTCTTCACCGGCGCGCAGGCGCTGCAGATGATGCGCGAGCCCTTCGGGATCGATCTCGCGTCCCAGCAGGTAGGGATAGGCCGCGCGCAGCAGCGCCTCGCCCTCCAGGTTCAGCAGGGCGTACCAGGGGGCGAGTTCGGGACGGGAAGCGGACATGGCAGGGCCTAGGCGGGCTGGGAAACGGGGGTCACGTCGTGCAACCCGGCGGAGAGATCGCAGAGGCCACCGAAGACCGAGCCCAGGATGCCGGCCACTTCGAAGCGGATGCAGTTGTCCCGCCAGTGGTAGCAGTGGCGGGTATGGTCGGGGCCTTCGTGTAGGGCCAGGGTCAGGGTGTACTTGCCCGGGGCGAGGCGCATGGGGAATTCGTAGCGCAGCACGCGCGTCTCGCCTGCGGCCAGCACCAGGGGTACGCCGAGCAGGAAGCTGTTGGTGCCATAGATGTCCTGGCCGAAGCGGTCACGGATCATCATGCCCAGGGTGGCGTCGGGCAGGTGCTCGCGGGCGCTGACGCGGACGTCCAGATGGGCGACGTCACCGCAGGCCAGGGTATCGCTGCCGGAACTCACGCCGCGCAGCACGGCGGATTCGATACGGGCTTCGCCGGTGCCGTAGCCGCTCTCCTCGGCTTCCACTTCCAGCTCTTCGCGGTCGGCGCCGAGCAGCTGGTTGTAGCGATTGACCGCCGCCTCGGGCGTGTCGTCGGCCACCACACGGCCTTCGCTCAGGACGATGCAGCGATCGCAGAGCATCTTCATGGCGTTGAGGTCGTGGGAGATGAAGATGATGGAGCCGCCGGAGGCGCGGAAGGCCTTGATGCGCCTCATGCACTTCTGCTGGAAGTGGCCGTCGCCCACCGACAGGGCCTCATCGACCAGGAAGATGTCCGGATCGGCATGGATGGCGATGGAAAAGGCCAGGCGCATGACCATGCCGGAGGAATAGGTGCGGATGGGCTCGTCGATGAAGCGACCCAGCTCGGAGAACTCGATGATGGCGGCGCGCTTGGCTTCGATCTCTTCGCGGTTCATGCCCAGCAGCAGGCCGTTGCCGAGGATGTTCTGCACCCCGGTGAGGTTGCCGTCGAAGCCGGTGCCCAGTTCGAGCAGGCCGGTGACGCGCCCCTTGATGTCGATCTCGCCGCCGTCGGGCAGCAGCACGCCGTTGAGGATCTTGAGCAAGGTGGACTTGCCGGCGCCGTTGCGGCCGAGGATGCCCAGGGTCTCGCCGCTGCGGACCTCGAAGCTGATGTCTTCCAGCGCCACATGGCGGGTGTGGTAGCTGCGGCGGAAGAGGATTTCCTTCAGGCGCAGCGCCGGGCGGCTATAGAGCTTGAATTCCTTGCGTACATGGGAAACGCGGAGCATGACGAAGGCCTGCTAGATGAAGTCGCGGATGTCGCGTTCGAGCTTGCGACCCAGAACGATGCCCAGGCCCAGCAGCACGGCGCCCGCCAGGATCAGAACGCCGATCGCCAGCAGATCCGGCCGGCTCGCCTGGATCAGGGCGGCGCGGTAGGCCTCGACGATGTAATAGAAGGGGTTGGCGGCGAACCAGGGGTGCCAGCGCTCGGGCATGATGGTGATGACATAGACCACCGGGGTCAGCCAGAACCACAGTTGCATGACCACGCCGACGATCTGGCCGATGTCGCGCAGAAAGACGCTAAGGATGGCGAAGATCAGCCCGAGGGCATAGGCCAGCAGCTGCTGGCAGAGAAAGATCACCGGCCACCAGAGTACGGTGGACGGGAAATGGAAGCCGATGATCGCCAGGAAGGCGACGAAGAAGCCCATGGAGATGGCATAGAGCACCGTCTCGCTGAGCAGGATGTACAGCGGCAGCGACCAGAGCGACAGCCGGACCTTGCCCAGCAGGTGGGCCTTCTCGTGGAACACCTGGGTGATGCGGGTCAGGGTGTTGGAGAAGCAGTTCCAGGCGAGCAGCCCGGTGACCAGGTAAACGCTGTAGCTGTACTGGCCGAGGGACTGCATCCCCATGGCATCCAGGCGCATGCCCATGATGTTGGAGAACACCAGGGTGAAGATGAGGATGTTGACCAGCGGCAGGATGAAGGTCCAGGCCGCGCCGAGTACCGACGCGGAATGGCGATCGATCAGATCCTGCCGAGTGAAGTTGAGGATCAGCGAGTAGTTCATGGGCAGAGATCAGGAACCGGATTGGCGCCAGTCCGCGAGGACCTGGGCGACGAGTGCAGAAGGCTCGATGCGCGGTTGCCAGCCGGTGAGGCGGCGGAGTTCGCCGGCATCGCCGACGGCGCGGGCGATATCGCTCGGGCGCAGGCGCGCGGGATCCTGCTCGACCTGGATCGGGCAGGCGGCCTGATCGATCAGGGCGTCGAGCAGTTCCTGGACGCGCAGCGGACGGCCGGAGGCGATGTTGAGCGCGGTGCCGCTGGGGATGTCTTCGCTGTGCCCCAGCAGCGCCACATAGGCGGCGACCACGTCCTGGACGGCGAGGAAGTCGCGCTGGGCGCTGAGATCGCCGACGCGCAGCACGGACGGCTGCTCGCCGCGCTCGATGGCCGCGATCTGGCTGGCGAAGTCGGTGAGCACATAGCCCTTACCCTGGCCCGCGCCACTGTGGTTGAAGGGTCGCGCGCGGATCACCCGCACCCGGGAGGTGGCGGCGAACTGGGCGGCGGCGAGATCGGCAGCGGCCTTGCTCGCGGAATAGGGGTTGAGCGGATGTAGGGGCACCTGCTCGTCGACCTCGGCATGGCGCTTGAAGCTGGCGCCATACATGTCGCCGGAACCGATCTGCAGGAACACCGGGGGCTGTTCGAGGGCAGCGGCGGCGGTCAACAGATTGAGGGTGCCATGCAGGTTGATCTGCCAGCAGCGCTCGGGCTGGGCGAAGCTGCCGGAGACGCTGGCGAAGGCCGCCAGGTTGACGATGGCGGCCGGTTGCAGCTGTTGCACCAGTGCCAGGGTGGCAGCCGTATCGCTCAGGTCGAGGGCATGGCCGACGACCTGCGCCTGGCTTGGCAGCGAGCCGTCACGGCAGGTGCCGTGCAGCTCGGCGGCCGGAAAGGCGGCGGCCAGCGCCGGCAGCAGATGGCTGCCGACGAAGCCGCTGGCGCCGGTAACCAGGACCGGCTGACCGGCGAAATCACGCACGGGCGAGGGGCTTCAGGCGCGCCAGGTCGGCTTCCACCATCTCGGTGATCATCTCTTCGAGGGTGGTGGTGGCTTGCCAGCCCAGCTTGGCGCGGGCCTTGGACGGATCGCCCAGCAGCACGTCGACCTCGGCGGGACGGAAGAAGGCCGGGTCGATGACCAGGTGCTTGTCCATGTCCATGCCGACCACGTCGAAGGCGATGCGGCACATGTCGCGCACGGTGGTGGTACGGCCGGTGGCGATGACGTAGTCGTCGGCGACGTCCTGTTGCAGCATCAGCCACATGGCCTGGACGTAGTCGCGGGCATGGCCCCAGTCACGCTTGGCGTCGATGTTGCCCAGGCGCAATTCGTCCTGCAGACCCAGCTTGATGCGGGCGACGGCGTCGGTGACCTTGCGGGTCACGAATTCCAGGCCGCGCAGCGGGGACTCGTGGTTGAACAGGATGCCGCTGCAGGAGAACAGGTCGAAGCTCTCGCGGTAGTTGACGGTCATCCAGTGGGCATAGAGCTTGGCGGCCGCATAGGGCGAGCGCGGGTAGAACGGGGTGGTCTCGCGCTGCTCCGGCTCCTGGATCAGGCCGTACATCTCGGAGGTGGAGGCCTGGTAGCAACGGGCGTCGGGCTTGATCAGACGGGCCGCTTCGAGCACGTTGACGGCGCCGATGCCACTGACCTGGCCGGTCAGCAGCGGCTGGTTCCAGGAGGTCTTGACGAAGGACTGGGCGCCCAGGTTGAACACCTCGTCGGGCTGGTATTGCTGGAACAGGCGGATCAGACCCGACAGGTCGAGCAGGTCGCCGTCGATCATCTCGACGTCCTTGGCGATACCCAACCACTCCAGACGTGCCAGGTTGACGTCGGAGGTGCTACGCCGGGGGTTGAGGCCTAGTACCTTGTATCCCTTGCCGAGCAGAAACTGCGCCAGGTAGGCGCCATCCTGGCCAGTGATACCAGTGATCAGAGCAGTTTTTTGGGCCATCGCGATACGGTTCCGAAAGTTATGAGACGAGGTGCGAGCGACTCACACAAAAAAGACCGGCGATGCTACCACAGATATATGGCCGGAAGCGTGCGGTGCTCGGCAGGCAAAGTATCCAGAATGCCGGTGCCAGGCGGCTGCCTGGGCCGACGAATGTCCTGATAGAGCACTCGACGAGGATTAGAATATTGCCGCTCAGATACCAGGAAATCTTCCTGACATGCGTGAAATCACCAGTCGTTCGGCACCCTACAGCAGCATCGTCTACCTCGAATCCATCTTTCCAGATGGCTCAACGTTTCGCGGCTCGGGCAGCGTAGTCGGCAACAATGACGTCCTTACCGCCAACCACATGGTCTACAACGCCGATCACGGCGGTGGTGCCATCCAGGTCATGGTCGCGCCGGGCGCCTTCGTGAATGACGCCACCGGCGCCTGGTCGGCTCCGTTGGGTACCTATCTGGCGACCAACTGGTCGAGTCGGGTGGTCAACTGGGATGCCAATGGTGACGGGTTGGTCTCTCCTTCGGAAGCGCAGTACGACATGTCGCTGCTGGGCTTCAACGTCAATCTGGGCTCGGTAACCGGCACCCTCACTCCCACACTGGGTGGCTCCACCTCCTTCGCTGGCACCGTGCTCGGCTATCCTGGTCGGGGCACTGGTCTCATGGAAGATACCGGCACGGCGACCCAGTACAGCGGCGTCGCCGCTTATCAGTTCTCCACTGGACTGGGCAGTGGCGCCTCGGGCGGACCGCTGCTGGACAGCAGCGGCAACCTGCGCGGCGTGCTGTCTTCGGGCAATGCCAGCGATACGCTGTCGACCTACGCCAGCATGAGCGATGTCGGCAACTGGCAGTGGTACCAGAAGGCCAGCATCAATAACGACAGCGCGGCCTTCAATGCCGGTTCGCGACCAGTGGGCCTGGGCGTCAACAGCGGGAGCAAGGATGGTGAGTTCTTCTTCCAGGATCGCCTGTCGCTGGATGGCGATCATCGCGGCAGCCTCTATGGTTACGGCGGCGGCGATGTCCTGAGCCTGGAAAACGCGGCAAGTGCCTACAAGTGGCAGGCCGCGGGCAACGTAGTCACTCTGACCAGCAACAGCGGCGATCTGGCAGTCAACCTGCACGATATCAACCTGCTGAATTTCAGCGATCGTAACCTGTACGTCCTGACTGCAGATCAAGCGCAGATCGCCCGTCTCTACAACGCGGCCTTCCACCGGGTGCCGGACTATTCTGGCCTCGATTATTGGATGTACGACCACGCCAAGGGTACGACCAGCCAGACCATCGCGCAGTCCTTTACCGCGTCGAGCGAGTTCAAGGGGTTGTTCTCTGGAACGGACGATCGCTCCTACGTCACTCAGCTGTACGCCAACGTGCTCGGCCGCACGGGCGAGACCGCCGGGATCGACTACTGGCTGCACGATCTAGGCACCGGCCAGAGCCGCGCCAATGTCCTGCAATCCTTTTCCGACTCAACGGAAAACCAGGCCCTGACCACCGGTAGCAATGGCTTCATTCTGCTGGTAGGGCAGAACGAGTGGGCCTAGCCTGAATCTCCGGCTGTTGGGCTTCGACGCTGAGGCCGTCTCAACCCAACCTACAACGATACGTAGGTTGGGTTGAGCGTAGCGAAGCCCAACAGGGTCAGCTCGAACCTCCAGCTGTGGAGCTTCGACAAGGGAAACGACAGCCGCTCCGCTCCTGCAATCTTTCTGCAACACTCAGCCCGTTAGGCTCCGTCTCTCCTTTTCATCAGACGGACCTGCGCCATGCCCACTACTCGCGAAGCCATTAGCGCCTACTACCAGAGCATTCTCGGCCGCACCCCGGATGACGCCGGACTCGAGTACTGGACCGCGCAGGTCGAGCTGGGCAATGCCAGCCTTGCCCAGGTAGCCACCGGCCTTTCGCTCTCGACCGAAGCGGCCACTGGCATGGTCCCTGTTGTCGCCCTCTACCTGAGCAGCTTTGGCCGGCTACCGGATACCGAGGGGCTACAGTACTGGACCCAGGCATTGCAGAACGGCACGACGCTGGAGGACATCCAGCAGGCGTTCCTGCAGTCGCCGGAATTCGCAACGGTGGCCGCCGGCTCCGCAACGGCGTTTTTGACCACTGCCTATGAGAATGCCCTGGGGCGGCCCGCCGATGCGGACGGCCTGCAGTTCTGGACCCAGCAATTGGCCGCCGGCACCAGCCGTGCGGAGGTGCTGGCGGCACTGGCGGGTTCGCCGGAAGGTCAGCCCCATGCGCTGGCCAAGGCGCAACTGACCCTTGCCTATCAAGGTGTCAGTGGCGAATCACCGACCCTGACCGAGTTGAACGACATCCTGGCGCAACAGGGGGAACAGTCCCTGACCGAGCTGGTCACCCGTACGACCGAGCGTCTGATCGACAATGCCGTACCCTCCCCCGCGCCTATCGAGCCTCAGCCCAGCGTCTTCACCTTCACGCCGGAGGCAGGCACCCAAGCCGGTGCCTCGGATGCGTCTGGAGTCATAAGCTGGGGCCAATACCTCATCGTGGGCGATGATGAGGGCAATGTGCTCAGGGTCTACGACCGGGAGGGTGGCCAGGCGCTCGACGAATTCGACTACGGCGGCGTGCTGGGTCTGACCGACGAACTGGATTTCGAGGCCATGACCTTTACCGGCACCCTCGGTACCGAGGGCACCCTGTATCTCACCGGTTCGCACAGCAACAGCAAGAGCGGCAAGGAGGCGCCGGGACGCGAAGCCATCCTGGCCGTGAAGCTGACCACCGACGCCCAAGGCAAACCGGTGTTCGATACGGCAAGCATCCAGACCTACAAGGGCCTGGTCGCGGCGCTCGATGCCTGGGACGCCAGTGGCAGCAGCGGCAAGCCGGCGGGCTACTATGGCCTGAAGGTCTCCTCCGCTGCCGGTATCGCCCCCGAGAACGTCAACGGCTTCTCCATCGAAGGCCTGACCACTTCCCCCGATGACAGCCAGCTCTGGCTGGGTTTTCGCGCACCGCAGCTGGATACCGGATCGCGCGACAAGGCGTTGCTGGTGGCCGTGACCAATTATCAGGCCGTGCTGACCGACAACAACATCACGCCTACCTTTGAAGCAATCGAGCTGAATCTGGGCGGGCGGGGTATTCGTTCCATTGACCGGGCCCTGGATGGCAGTGGCTACCTGATTCTGGCCGGTCCTTCCGGCGGCGCCTCCGCCGCGGTCACCCATGATTTCCGCCTGTTCACCTGGAGCGGTGACCCGACCCGCGCGCCCATCGAGCTCGACAACGATCTGGATGCCTTGCTGGCCGCCACCGGAGGCAGTTTCGAGTCCATCGCGTCCCCCGCCAGCGTCAAACCGGGCACCGAGATCCTACTGCTGCAGGACAACGGCGATACCCTGTGGCAAGGGCAGACGCAGGTGTCCAAGGACCTCGCCCCGGCGCAGCAGCACTTCCAGGGCAACCTGATCTCGTTGGGTATGCCGACCGTGGACCTTGCCGCTCCCGTCCTGGTGGCCAGCAGTCCAGCGCTGGACGCGCAGGATGTCCCCACCGGGAGCCGCATCAGTCTGACGTTCGATGAAGGCATCGCGCTGGGCAGCGGCAGCATCCAACTGGTGGACCAGGCCGGCACCGTGGTTCAGGTGTTCAAAGCGGGAGATCCGGGCGTCGCGATCGACTTCAACGTCCTCAATCTGACGCCGACGGACAGGTTGCAGGCGAGCAGCAGCTACCACCTGGAGATGCAACCGGGCGCGGTCGTCGACCATGCGGGCAATGCCGTGGCTGCTATGGACATCAGCTTCGCGACTGCCGCCAGGCCTCACTACAGTCTGTTGATCACAGAGGTCAATTCCAATGCCAAGGGCGGCGATTTCTTTGAGCTGTACAACTACGGCTTGACGAGCATCGATCTCAGCGGCTGGCGCATGACGGACGAAGCCGGTCAGTTCTCTTCGGCGGTCACGCTCGACGGCAATGCCGTTCTCGCCGCCGGTGCGACGCTGGTGGTCGCCGATGTGGCTGCGGCGAACCTGAACGCGTTCAAGACGGCATGGGGCTTGAGTGACACGACAGCGGTCATCAACGTCGATGGGCCCGGGCTGGGCAAGGAGGATGCCGTAGTGCTGTTCGACAAGTTGGGTAATGTCGCGGCGGCCTTCAACTATGACCTGACCGCCGTGCTTGCCAGTGACGGAACCCTGATCACGACAGCCTCAGCTGGTAGCGGTGCAACGTTCAAGGACGGTCAGCATGCAGGTGCGGCCTATGGTGTCGGCGCTGGCGCCTCGGCGGTCTGGGATGGTCTGTCGACGACCCACCCCACCTATGTCGGCGCAGCGCTTGGCAGGGATGGGGCCTTCGCTCAAAACGGCGATGCAACCGCCATCGGCTCACCCGGCATCGTGCTGATCGGACAGGAGCCGCTTTCGACCGGCGTGGCAGGTTAGGCGGCAGGAATAGGAGAGCGCTCGCCTAGGTCGAACGACGCCGATCGATCTTCCGATTCAGGATGATCGAGGTCTGGGTCTGCTTGACCCCTTCGAGGGTGCCGATGCGGTCGAGCAGTTCGTCGAGCTTTTCGTGGGTGGTGCAGCGCAGGAAGGCCAGGTAGTCGAACTGGCCGCTGACCGAGGAGACTTCCTCGACCTCGACCATCTTTTCCAGGGCGCGGATGACGCCGGCGGTACTGCGCGGCAGGACGCTGATGGCGCAGTAGGCGCGTACGGCGGCCTGTTCCAGTTCTGAGCCCAGGCGCAGGCCGTAGCCTTGGATGATGCCGTCGCGCTCCAGGCGCGCCAGGCGGGTGACTACGGTGGTGCGCGCCAGGCCCAGTTGGCGGGCCAGGGTGGCGTTGGAAGCGCGGGCGTTCTGTTGCAGCAGGTAGATGAGCTGCCAGTCGGTCGGATCGAGTTTGGTGAACATCGTGGCTGCCTGCCGGGGGCGGGCGTCGGGGCCAGGGGCCGCCGACGCGGGAGCCGACATTCTAGGCGGGGCGGCCGAGGGCAGCCAGGGCGGTGTCCAGGGATTCCTGCTGCTGGCGTTCGTACAGCGCCATCTCGTCGAGCACTGGCGCGCCCAGGGCGGCTTCGAAGGCGGCGCGATTGCCGCCGCTCTGGTATTCCTGCTGGCTGCCGGCGCCCAGGTTGGACTGGAAGATGCCCGCGGCGCTGACGGGCAGGAAGTCTTCGTAGGTGATGGGATCGGCGAGGAGCTGGCCGGCGGCGATCAGGGCTTCGGTATCCGTGGTCTCGACGCCCGACCCAGTGCTCTGCGCGGCACGATAGCGGAACCAGGCCAGGCCCTGGCGGCGCAGCTCATCCCAGTTGTCGGGCAGTGCCTGGAACACCTCGGCCAATACCGTTGCGTAGTCACTGCCGGCCGCCTTGCTGCGCTGGCGGACCTCCTGCAGCAGCTCGTCGTAGCGCTGGCGACCGGCCGGCGTGAGGGCGATGCCGCGCTGCTCGATCTCGCCGAAGCGCGCCGTGTGCGAGCCCTGGACCTCGCCCTTGAAGAGGATGGGTTCTTCCAGCGCCTTGAAGCTGGTCTGCCGCAGCAGGATGGGGCACTGGCGGCGGGGCGGGCCCTCGATGGTTTCCTTGGGCGCGATACCACGGGCGGGCATCCGGGCCTGGACGGCGTCGATGTCGAGGGTGCGCGGGGTCAGGTGGTTGATGTGCGGACCCTTGAAGCAGACCACGTCGGCGATCAGTCGATGGGCGTCGTGCAGGCGCTGATAGAGGTTGGCGTCGACATTGGCCTCGCGGTGCCAGCGAAAGGTCTCCAGGGCTTCTTGGACGAAGGCAGCGGCTTCCGCGTCGGTGAGACCACCCTGCGCCTCGGCGCGCTCGATAAGCTCCAGCGCGCCCGGGGTGAAGATGCGGCGCTCGTTCAGGACCTTTTCGGCCAACTGGCGCAGCTCGGCGTCTTCGATCAGCTCCAGGCGCAGCAGCGAGGTGAAGACGCGAAACGGATTGATCTGCAGGGCGGCCGGCGCTACCGGACGGAAGGCGGTGGAATGCACCGGTACCCCGGCCACGCTGAGGTCGTAGTAGCCGACCGGCTGCATGCCCATCACGGCGAACAGGCGGCGCAGGGTGGCCAGTTCGGCGGCGGTGCCGACGCGGATGGCACCGTGGCGCTCCAGATCCAAACGCTCCGCGGAATCCCCGGCGAAGCCCGGCTGGTCAGCGTTCACCTCGGCGACCAGTTCCAGCAGGGTGCCGTACTGGGGCACCTCCTGGCGGTACATCGCCGACATGGCCTGGGAAAAGCGGGTGCGGATCAAGTCCGGGGAAAGCAGCGACGCGGCGGTCATGGGAGCGGCTCCTGGCTCAGGCTAGAAGCCGATTTCGACATGCCCACGCGGGCTGCTCAAGCGATCTTTGCTCATTGGATCATTCCCCGGGGGAATGGGCGGGATGCCTTAGTGATCCTTGTGCTGGGTCTTCGGCTTCTTCACGTGGTCGGTGCCGGTATCACTGCCCGAACCGCTGCTGGAGCCATTGTCGGCCGCACCGACACCGGTACTGGGCGCCTTTTCCATGCCATGGCTGCTGGTGGGATCGGGCCGCGCGGGAGTGGCCGGGGGATTGGTCGGACTGGTCTGGGCCAGGACGGCACCGGACAGGCCAAGACCCAGGATCAAAGTGGGAAGCAACAGGGACTTGCGCATGGGGAGGACTCCTCTGGACGGATTCACTCCCCTTTAGGCACCTCCCGCGCAGGGAGGTGCCGCGCCGTGGATCAGCTGCCGCTGGTGCTGGCCTTGTGGGCCTTCTTGTGGGCCACCTTCTTGTGGTGGGTGGTGGCCTGTTTGCCGGTCTTGGCCGGGCTGCTGCTGGTCGCGGCAGGCGGCGTGGCCGAGTCGGTGGGCGCCGTCTGGGCGAAGGCGGCAGAGGTGGCCAGCAGGCCGGCGAGGGTCAGGCAGAGGGTGGTGCTTTTCATGGAAGTCACTCCTTCGGTGGCTGATTGCAGCCTCAGTTAGCCGCCTTTCGCCCGGCAAAACCGTGTCCCTTTCCACAGCCAGGGTTATCGGTAACAAAATATTTCAGTCGACTGCCAAGGCGTTAACAGTCTGGCGAGCTCTTCGCCAGGGGCCGGCTTGGGCATAATGCCGGGACGCCCCCTACAGTAGCCGCGCATGCCCAAGAGTCCTCACCTTCCCAAGCGCCCCCGCTGGAGCAGTCTGCTGCTCTTGGCCCTGGGTCTGACGCTGCTGCTGATTCCGCTGCGCTATGCGGCCCAGCACTATTACGAGGCGCAACTGGCCGAGCAGAACGGCCAGACGCTGGACCTCTATGTCGCCAACCTGCTGGGCACCCTGCGGCGCTACGAGGTGCTGCCGGACCTGTTGGGCGATCTGCCGGTGCTGCGCCATGCCCTGGAAGGACAAGGCGACGGCAGCGCCCAGGACGCCGCCAGCCAGATGCTGGAAGACATCCGCCAGCGGACCGGGGCCGATGTCATCTACCTGATGCAGGATGACGGCACCTGCCTGTCCAGTTCCAACTATCGCCAGCCAGACAGCTTCGTCGGTCGCGACTTTTCCTTCCGGCCCTATTACAAGGCGGCCATGCAAGGCCAGCCGGGGCGCTTCTTCGGTCTCGGCACCACCTCCAGCAAGCGCGGCTACTACTTTGCCGCCGCCGTGCGCGACGGCGCGCGGGCCATTGGCGTGGTGGTGGTCAAGGTCGATCTGGACAGCGCGGAGCGGCTTTGGGGCAACGCCCCCGAACAACTGCTGGTGACCGATGACCTGGGCGTGGTCATCCTTACCTCACACGATGCCTGGCGCTTTCGCGCCACCCATCCGCTGGACGAGCGCCAGCGCGAGCAGGTCAATGCCAACCGGCCCTACCCCACCACCAATCCCGCCCCCCTGACCCTGGTGCCTGGCGACTGGCTGACCCAGACCCGCAACCTGGACGAGGTGGGCTGGACCGCCCGGATCCTGGCACCACGGGAGATGGTCGAGCGCCAGGTGCGCAGTGCGCTCTACGTCGGCGCGGCGACCCTGCTGGCGCTGCTGCTGTTGCTGGTGGTCATGACCCTGCGGCGGCGCCATTTCATCGAGCGCCTGGCACTCGATGCCCGCGCCAAGCGTGACCTGGAGCTGAGCGTGGAGGAGCGCACCCGCGACCTGCAGACGCTCAACGCCCGGCTGCAACAGGAGGTCCATGACCGCGAACAGGCCCAGCGCGAACTCATGCGCGCCCAGGACGAAGCCGTGCAGGCGGGCAAGCTGTCGGCGTTGGGGACCATGTCGGCCAGCATCAGCCACGAACTCAACCAGCCACTGGCGGCCATTCGCAGCTACACGGAAAACGCCGTCGTGCTGCTCGACCACGATCGCCTGGACGACGCCCGCGGCAATCTCAAGCTGATCGGCGAGCTGACCACGCGGATGGCCAACATCATCGCCCACCTCAAGGCCTATGCCCGCGGCGCCCGCCGCGCGCCGGAGAGCGTGGTCCTGCAGGGCGCCCTGGAAGACGCCCTGGCGCTGGTCGCCGCGCGGCGCCGGGCCATGCAGGTGGAGCTGATCCGCGACCTGCCCGATGCGCCGCTGTGGGTGCAGGCCGGCGAAACCCGCCTGCGGCAGATCATCAGCAATCTGCTGAGCAATGCCCTCGACGCCCTGGCGGAAAAGACCAGCACCCGCCGGCTGTGGCTGACCACCAGCATAGACGAGCGCGGCGTGACGCTGATCCTGAGAGACAACGGTCCGGGCTTTTCCAGCGAGGCCCTGGCCCGCGCCCACGAGCCCTTCTTCACCACCAAGGCCACCGCCCAGGGCCTCGGCCTGGGCCTGGCGATCTGCGATAACCTGTTGCGTACCCTGGGTGGCCATCTGCACCTGTCCAACCATGGCGATGGCGGTGCCGAGGTGCGCCTTTACCTGTTGCATGGCAAGCCGGGGGTCGCCTCGGTGCCCCAGGAAGAAGTCCGCGGTTGAACACCTTAGCCCCTCTACCTTAGGTCCTAGTCATGAACGCCCTGCCCCCCTTCGATCCCGCCAGCCAGATCCTGCTGATCGACGACGACGCCCACCTGCGCCTGGCACTGAGCCAGACCCTGGACCTGGCCGGCTTCAAGGTGACGACCCTGGCCGATGCCCGGGACCTGGAGCTGGCGGCCGTGCGCGATTGGCCCGGGGTGGTGGTCAGCGATATCCGCATGCCTGGCATCGACGGCCTGGAGCTGCTGGCCCAGTTGCACCAGCGCGACGCCGAGTTGCCGGTGGTGCTGATCACCGGCCACGGCGACGTGCCCCTGGCGGTGCAGGCCATGCGCGCCGGGGCCTACGACTTCCTGGAAAAGCCCTTCGCCAACGACGCCCTGATCGACAGCGTGCGCCGTGCCCTGAGCGCCCGCCATCTGGTGCTGGAGAACCGCAGCCTGCGCCTGGCCCTTGCCGAGCGCCATGAACTGCAGACCCGGCTGATCGGCCAGACCCCGGGCATGGCCCGGCTGCGTGACCAGATCGGCGCCCTCGCCGCGACCCAGGCCGATGTGCTGATCCACGGCGAGACCGGTGCCGGCAAGGAGGTGGTGGCCCGTGCCCTGCACGACCTGTCGAATCGCCGTGATGGCCCCTTCGTCGCCATCAACGCCGGTGCCCTCGCCGAATCCGTGGTGGAAAGCGAACTCTTCGGCCATGAACAGGGCGCCTTCACCGGCGCCCAGAAGAGACGCATCGGCAAGTTCGAATACGCCAGCGGTGGCACCCTCTTTCTCGACGAGATCGAGAGCATGAGCCTGGATGTGCAGGTCAAGCTGCTGCGCCTGTTGCAGGAGCGCAAGGTCGAGCGCCTCGGCTCCAACCAGCAGATCCCGCTGGATATCCGGGTGGTCGCCGCCACCAAGGAAGACCTGCGCCAGGCTGCGGACCAGGGCCGCTTCCGTGCCGATCTCTATTACCGGCTCAATGTCGCCACCCTGCGCATCCCCGCCCTGCGCGAGCGCAGCGAGGACATCCTGCCGCTGTTCCGCCACTTCGCCCTGGCCGCCGCCGAGCGCCATGGCACGCCGGTGCGCGAGGCCGATGCCGAGCAGCGCGCGGCGCTGATCGCCCACAGCTGGCCGGGCAACGTGCGCGAACTGCAGAACGCCGCCGAGCGCTTCGCCCTGGGCCTGGACCTGGCCCTGGACAACAGCGCCTATGCGCCCCTGGCGCCCATGAGCCCGGCACCCGTCGCGGCAGCGCCCGCCACGGCCGCCCTGGCCGCCGGGCTGGGCGAGCAGGTCGAGGCCTTCGAGCGCGAACTCATTCAGCGCGAACTGGCCCGGCCCCACGCCTCCCTGCGCAGCCTGGCCGAAGCCCTGGGCCTGCCGCGCAAGACGCTGTCCGACAAGCTGCGCAAGCATGACCTGCAATTCACCGGCGGTGCGGCGGACGAAGGCGACTAGGCCAAGGTCGGCTGGTCGCGCCTGACCGGGAGTGGCAGAGTAAGGGACTCAGGCGTCATGCAACAGACGTCGTGTAACAGGCGTTCGCGCAAGGAGACCCTCTTGACCTCGCTCATGCTCGCAGAAGCCGCCGCTAGCGGTGCGGCGGTCGCTCGCCAACTGGCGACCATCGACCAGGCCCTGGCGGCTCTGGCCGACGACCTCAGAGCCCAGCCGCCGCAGCTGGCGCTGACCGTGGCGCGTGGCAGTTCGGACCATGCGGCCAGCTATTTCGCCTACCTGGCCATGGCCCACCTGGGGCTGCCGGTGCTGTCGCTGCCGCCTTCGCTGGTGACCCTGCGCCAGGCGCCGCTACGCGTCGAAGGCCAGCTCGCCCTGGGCTTTTCCCAATCCGGACGCAGTCCCGATCTGATCGAGACCCTCTCGGCGCTGGATCGCTACGGCGCCCGCACCGCGGCCCTGGTCAACGAGATCGACTCACCCCTGGCCCTGGCCTGCCGCCATGCCATCGGCGTGCAGGCCGGTCCCGAACACAGCGTCGCCGCCACCAAGAGTTTCATCGCCACCCTGGCCGCCGCGGCTCGGCTGATCGCCTACTGGCAGCAGGACGAAACCCTGCTCGCCGCCGGCGCCGCCTTGCCCGAGGCGCTGGATCGCGCGGCCGAGCTGAGCTGGGCGCCGGCGCTGCCGGTGCTACGCGACGCCGAACGCTGCATGGTGGTCGGTCGCGGACCCGGATTCGCCATCGCCCAGGAAGCCGCGCTCAAGCTCAAGGAAACCTCGGCGCTGCAGGGCGAGGCCTTCAGCGGCGCCGAATTGCAGCACGGTCCCCTGGCGCTGGTGGAGCGCGGCTATCCGCTGCTGATCTTTGCCCTGCGCGGCCCCGAGCAGGCCGGCTTGCTGCAACTGGCGCGGGACTTGCGCGGCCGCGGCGCCCGGGTGCTGCTGGCCGCCCCGGACGAGGTCGCCGAGCGCGATCTGCCCCTCGCCGTCGCCGGCCATCCGGACCTGGACGGCCTGCTGGCGATCCAGAGTTTCTATCGCATGGCTGCGCTGCTGGCCGAAGCCCGCGGGCAGGATCCGGACCAGCCGCGCCATCTGCGCAAGGTCACCCTCACCCGCTAAGGCCGCGCTCGAGCGTCCAGGCGCTGCCGCCTTCGGAGCGCCTGGATTTCCCGCTCCATCCAGAGAGCTAAGTCTTTGGAGCTAGCTGCCGTCGGCTGATCGACGGGCAATCTGCCAAGCGGTCCACAGAGCCGGTAAGTCGCTGGAAATCGGTCAATTTTTTCTTGTCGCTCCCGGCGATTTGTCTCAGCGTGCGCGCAACGGATGATGAGACAGCCCATATGGACATGCGCGCGATACCTGCGAGCAAGGTCTGCCTGACGACGAGAAACGTCCTCCTGGCGGAATTGCTCAAACCCTTTCTGGAAGAACGCCACGGCATCGAGCTGAGCTGCGCTCGCGAGCTGGAAGCGGCCGGCGAGACCAGCCTGGTGCTGGTCGATCTCGGCAGCGTGCCCGAGGCGCCACTGGAACGCTGGCTGGAAGGCCTGGCGCCGGCGGTCACCGTGGCCTTTCTCAATGCCAGCGTCGAACAGGCCCTGCCCTGGGTCGAGCGCTTTCCCGCCATCCAGGGCGTGTTCGCCCCCCAGGCCAGCCGCGACCAGTTGCTGCAAGGGCTCGGCGCGCTGTTGGCCGGCGAGGACTGGCTGCCCCGCGCCATCCTGGCCCACCTGCTGCGCCGCTCCCGTGAGCGCCCCAGCATCGCCGCCGACGGCCTGACCCGCCGCGAGCGGGAGATCCTCCGGCTGGTCGGCCGCGGGTTGTCCAACGCCGCCATCGGCGAGGCGCTGTGCCTGAGCACCCACACGGTCAAGAGCCACATGCACAACCTCTTGCGCAAGACCGGCGCCGCCAACCGCGCCGAGGCGGCGTTGCGCTTCCATGCCGGGCAGGATCTACCGGGATGAAAGCCGCCTGGCTGCTGCTCGGGCTGTTGCTGGCCGGCCCGCTGCGGGCCGAGGGCGACATCATTCAGGGACTGCTGGTGGACAACACCATCTCCCGCTTCGGCCACGACTTCTATCGCCACTTCGCCGACCGCCTCACCGACACCACCGACCTGGACTTCAACCTGGTGGTGCGCGAACGGCCCTCGGCGCGCTGGGGCAGCCTGGTCTGGGTGGAGTACGAGCAGCGGCTGCTCTATCGGCAGTTCATTCCGCCCAACAACAGCGAACTCAAGGATGCCGCCTACGCCGCCGCGGATCAGGTCCACGAGGGCATCACCCGCCGCCGCCTGGAAAACCTGCTGCAGGACACTTTCGACATGGAAAAGGACGAGTTATGAACGCGCACGCCTGGAAGGCCCTGCCCCTGCTCTGCACCCTGGGCGTCGCCCCGGCCCTGGCGACCGAGCTGGTCTACTCGCCGGTGAATCCGTCCTTCGGCGGCAATCCGCTCAATGGCACCTACCTGCTGAACAACGCCACCGCCCAGGATCGTCACAAGGATCCCGACCTGCGCAGCAGCGCCAGCAGCCAGTCGCCCCTGGAGCGCTTCACCAGCCAGCTGGAATCGCGGCTGCTGTCCCAGGTGCTGACCGACATCAAGGACGGCAACTCGGGCACCCTGTCCACCGACCAGTTCATCGTCAACATCGTCGACGACTCCGGCAACCTGACTGTGCAGATCACCGACCGCGGGACCGGGGAGATTTCGGAAATCTCCGTCAACGGCTTCAACCAACCCTGAGCACGGATGCCTGCCATGAACGCCTTTTCCCTGGCGGCGGCCCTGACCGCCGCCCTCGTCCTGACCGGCTGCGTACGCGACCCCATGCCTGCCGAACAGAACGCCGCTCCGACCCTGACGCCGCGCGCCTCCACCTACTACGACCTGCTGGCGCTGCCGCCACCCAAGGGACCGCTGGTGGCCGCCGTCTACGGCTTCCGCGACCAGACCGGGCAGTACAAGCCCAATCCGGCCAGTTCCTTTTCCACCGCTGTGACCCAGGGCGCCGGCAGCATGCTGGTGGACGCCCTGCAGGCCAGCGGCTGGTTCGTGGTGCTCGAACGCGAGGGCCTGCAGAACCTGCTGACCGAGCGCAAGATCATCCGCGCCACCCAGAACAAGCCGGACCTGCCGGAGAATCTGCAGCAGGCGCTGCCCTCGCTGCAGGCGGCCAACCTGCTGCTCGAAGGCGGCGTGGTGGCCTACGACACCAACGTGCGCAGCGGCGGCGAAGGGGCGCGCTACCTGGGCATCGGCCTGTCCGAGGAGTACCGGGTGGATCAGGTGACGGTCAATCTGCGCGCCATCGACACCCGCAGCGGCCGGGTGCTGGCCAACGTCATGACCTCCAAGACCATCTATTCCATCGGCCGCCAGGCCGGGGTCTTCAAGTTCATCGAATTCAAGAAGCTGCTCGAAGCCGAGTCCGGCTACACCACCAACGAGCCGGCGCAGCTGTGCGTGCTCTCGGCCATCGAGGCGGCGGTCGCCCATCTGGTCGCCCAGGGCGTGGAGCGGCGGCTGTGGCTGGTGGCCGACGGTCGCGATCCGCGCGATCCAGCGCTGACCAAGTATCTGGAGCCGACTCGGCGCTAGGGATTAAGCCGCCAGCCCCGCGGGATTCGCTCCCTGGAGCGATAGCGATGGGCCAGGCGGCTCCGGACAATGCCAGGCGGAGAATCTTAGGCAATGACGGTGACAGAGATGCGCAGCCCAACCCGCGGCCTGGCCATGGTCCTTGCCCTTGCCCTCGGCCTGGATGCCCTGGCCTCGGCCGCTGATCTGATGGAGACCGGCGACCTGGGGCAGGCGCCCGCAGCCGGGCGCGACGCCGCCATCCGCCAGGTCGGCGTAGGCAACCAGGCGCTCATCGACCAGCGTGGCACCGCGCTGCGCGCTCAGGTCGTCCAGAGCGGCGCCGCCCAGGAAGCCCGCATCCTGCAGGACGGCACGGAGCTGAGCGCGGTCATCCTCCAGGGTGGCTATGGCAATGTCGCGCGCATCGAGCAGGTCGGCAGCGGCAACCAGGCCGACATCCTGCAACTCGGCGTCCAGGGCAACGCCCGCATCGAACAGCACGGCTCGGGCCTGTCCAGCCGCATCGTCCAGTACGGAAGCAACCAGAACACGGTGGTACGTCAGTACCGCTGATGGCACTCATGGAGATCAGACAGATGTTTCTACTCAGGCCCCTGGCCGCCCTGACGCTGGCCCTCGTGGCGGCCAACGCCCTCGCTCAGAACAGCACCGCCACCGTCCAGCAGGACGGCAACAGCGGCACGATCACCCTGGACCAGAGCGGCCCCGGCAACAGCGCGTCGCTCTATCAGCTGCAGGGCGAAGGCAACGCGATCAGCGTGGTCCAGACCGGCGCCAGCAGCGCCACCATCACCCAGGGCGGCGATATCTACGGCTACGCCCAGGGCAACGTGGCGAGCCTGCGCCAGGAAGGCGGCAGCAACGTCCATAGCCTGGCCCAGGACGGCTTCGGCAACCAGGCCACCATCACCTCCGTGGGCAGCAACAGCGGCACCCTGGTCCAGTCGGCCTCCAGCGCCCAGTTGACCCTGGAGCAGAACGGCGACAACAACCAGGTGCGCGTCGACCAGAGCGGCGATGCCGTGACCGCCACCCTCGCCCAGTCCGGCACCGACAACCGCATCGACCTGACCCAGCAGGGCTACTCGGTCGATACCGTGGAGTTGACCCAGCGTGGCCAGGCCAATGCCGCCACGGTGCTCTCCTCCGGCAAGTTCAATGAACTGACCTTTACCCAGGACGGCAATCGCAACACCCTGAACGTCGACCAGGCCGGCCGCGGCAACCGCTTCAGCGGCAGCTCCACCGGCGACGACAACCTGGCCAGCGTCACCGTCCAGGGCGACAGCAACCAGACCAGCATCGTCCAGACCGGCAACGGCAACGAGGCGCGCCTCGACGTCACCAGCGCCATCAGCACGGCCAGCGTCAGCCAGGTCGGCGACAGCAACCGCGCGAGCATCCTGCAGACCTCGGCCAACTTCAACGGCTTCAACGACAGCGCGCAGATCTCGCAGAGCGGCTTCGGCAACAGCGCCACCATCAACCAGCGGTGACACGCGTCGTCTGGCTGCTCGCGGCCCTCCTGCCCCTGGCGGGCGGCGCCGCGGCTAGCGCCCGCCTGGAGCTGCAGCCGCAACCGGCGGGCGCTCAGGTAGAGCTGTGCTTTACCGGCGAAGACGCGCCCCTGAGCTACGAACTCATCATCGAATTGCATGGGCCGGGTGGTGTCGCCCGCACCCGTCAGGCCGGCGAGGCCAGGGGTGACGGCTGCCCGGTCACCACGCGCCTGGGCGCCGCGCCCGGCAGTCTGATCGACGCAAGGCTGAGCTGGCAGCGGCAGGGACAGCCGCAGCCCGCCATCGAGCGGCGGTTGCAGCTGTAGCTCAGCGGAGAGGTTCCACGTGGAACCCTGGCTACAGGGTCAGCGGCAATTCCAGCGGGGTCTGCTGGCGCGCCGCCAGGCGCTGCTGGAATTCGGCCGGATCGTGGATCAGCACGTCCTGACCGGCAAAGGCCTGGGCGGCGATCAGCCGTGACAGCCAGAAGCGTACGCAGGCGACCCGCAAGAGCACCGGCCACAACTCGGCTTCGCGCGGCGTGAAATGGCGGTCGGCGGCATAGGCCGCCAGCAGCGCCCGGGCCCGCGGCAGGTCCAGCGCGCCACTCTCAGTGGAGCACCAGTCGTTCACCGTGATGGCGAGGTCATAGAGCATCCAGCCGGAACTGGCGTTGTAGAAGTCGATGACGCCCGACAGCCGGGGGCCGTCGAACATCACGTTGTCGCGGAACAGGTCGCCGTGCAGATTGGCCTCGGGCAGCGGCGGCTGCTCGGCCAGCAGGTTGCGGATTTCCCCAAGCGTGCGCTCCAGCAACGGCCGGGCGGTCGTGTCCAGGGTCGGCGCCAGGCGCTCGCCTTCGGCCAGCATCCAGGCCAGGCCACGGTCACTGGCGCGCTCGATGCGTTTTTCACCCGCAGTAGCCCGGTGCAGATGGCCCAGCAGGTGGCCGACTTCGCCGCAGTGGTGGGGATTGGGCGCGCGTTCGTGGCGACCGGCCAGGCGCGGTTGCAGCAGCGCCGGCTTGCCGGCCAGTTCGCGCAGGGCTTGGCCATCCTGGGTGCGCACCGCATAGGGCACCGGCAGGTCGGCGTCGTGGAGGACGTCGAGCAGCTCGATGAAGAACGGCATCTCCGCCACCGGACCGCGCTCCACCAGGGTCAGGACGAATTCGCCGCCTTCCAGGCTGATGAAGTAGTTGGTGTTTTCCGACCCTTCGGCGATACCCCGGAAATCCCGCAGCCGGCCCAGGCCATAGGGCGCGAGAAAGGCTTCGAGGGTGGGACGATCGAGGGGCGTGAAGACGGACATGACGGGGCCTGGCGGATGAATGTGCGAGCGGCGCGCAGTTTACCGGTCCAGGCGCCTTGCGCCTACCAGCTGAACAGGCGCCAGCTGGGGACGTGCAGGGTCGGTTTGTCGTTGGACGCGGTGCTGCTGCCATCGGCGGGCACCAGCTCGTAGGGCGCGCCATGCTTGGGGATGACCCGGGTGGATTGCAGCACGCCGCGGATGCGCGTCTCCTCGATGGTCTGGTCGCCGGCCTGGTAGCGGATCACCTTGATCTCGTCAGGCAGGGGCTTTTCCCCCGGTGGCAGCGGCTCCGCGGCCTGGACCAGCGGGGCCAGCAGCAACGCGGCGAAGAGGAAGCGACGAGCACCCATGGTAACCTTTGACCTTTTGAACGGAGCGAGTGGTCGATTCTAGAACCCGGCCTTGCCGTCGTCGAGACTGGCCGGACAGACGCCGCACACGCCACGACAAAGGTCCAGACCATGAGCCACGCCCCTCTCGTCCTGGTGGACGGTTCCTCCTATCTCTATCGCGCCTTCCATGCCCTGCCGCCGCTGATGACCTCCACCGGCAAGCCGACCGGCGCGGTGAAAGGTGTGCTCAACATGCTGCTCTCGCTGCGTCGCCAGTATCCGGACAGCCTCTTCGCGGTGGTCTTCGACGCCAAGGGCCCGACCTTCCGCGACGAACTCTTCGCCGACTACAAGGCCCAGCGCCCGGCCATGCCCGACGACCTGCGTGGCCAGGTCGAGCCGCTGCACGCCTGCATCCGCGCCCTGGGCCTGCCGCTGCTGGCCGTCGAAGGGGTGGAAGCCGACGACGTCATCGGCACCCTCGCCCGCCACTGCGCCAGTGCCGAGCGCCCGGTGGTGATCTCCACCGGCGACAAGGACATGGCCCAGCTGGTCTGCCCCTATGTCACCCTGGTCAACACCATGAGCGGCAGCGTGCTGGACGTGGAAGGGGTCAGGACCAAGTTCGGCGTGGGTCCGGAATTGATCATCGACTACCTAGCGCTGATGGGCGACAAGATCGACAACATTCCCGGGGTGCCCGGGGTGGGCGAGAAGACCGCTGCCGGCCTGCTCAACGGCATCGGTGGTGGCCTGGATACCCTCTACGCCAACCTCGACGCGGTGGCCGCCCTGCCCCTGCGCGGCGCCAAGTCGCTGGCCGCCAAGCTGGACCAGCATCGCGAGCAGGCCTATCTGTCCTATCAGCTGGCGACCATCAAGCTGGACGTGCCGCTGGAGCTGACCTTCGATGAGCTCACCGTCGGCGAGCCCCATGTGGAAGCCCTGATGGCGCTCTACCAGGAGCTGGAATTCAAGTCCTGGCTGGATGACCTGATCCGTGACACTAAGCGCCAGGGCGCCCCCCTGCCGCTGGCCGAGGATGCCGCCACCACCCAGGTGGAAACCCACTACGACACCGTGCTGGAGCAGGCCGACTTCGACGCCTGGCTGGCGCGCCTGCAGGCCGCCGACTGCTTCGCCTTCGACACCGAGACCACCAGCATCGACGCTCAGCGCGCCGAGCTGGTGGGGCTGTCCTTTGCCGTGGCGCCGGGCCAGGCCGCCTATGTGCCCCTGGCCCACAGCTACATGGGCGCGCCGAACCAGCTCGCGCTGGAGCCGGTACTGGCCGTGCTCAAGCCGCTGCTGGAAGACCCGGCCAAGCTCAAGGTCATGCAGCACGGCAAGTACGACCTCAATGTACTGACCCGCTACGGCATCACGATCCAGGGCATCGCCTTCGACACCATGCTCGAATCCTATGTGCTGGACGCCACCGCCACCCGTCACGACATGGATAGCCTGGCGCTTAAGTACCTAGGCCACAGCACCATCCGTTTCGAGGACATCGCCGGCAAGGGCGCCAAGCAGCTGACCTTCGACCAGATCGCCATCGAGCAGGCCGGACCCTATGCCGCCGAGGATGCCGACGTCACCCTGCGCCTGCACGAGACCCTCTGGCCCAGGCTGGAAGCCGTGCCGGGCCTGGCGGCGGTGCTGCGCGACATCGAGATGCCGCTGGTGCCAGCGCTGGCGCACATCGAGCGCAACGGCGCCCTGGTGGATTCGGCGCTGCTCGGGGTGCAGAGCCGCGAGCTGGGCGAGAAGATGATCGCCCTGGAAAAGGAGGCCTATGAACTGGCCGGCCAGGAATTCAACCTGGGCTCGCCCAAGCAGCTGGGCGAGATCCTCTTCGTCAAGCTGGGTCTGCCGGTGGTCAGCAAGACCGCATCGGGCCAGCCCTCCACCGCCGAGGCGGTGCTGCAGGAACTGGCCGACCAGGACTTCCCGCTGCCCAAGGTGCTGATGCAGTACCGGCAGATGAGCAAGCTCAAGAGCACCTACACCGACAAGCTGCCGCAGCAGATCAATCCGCGCACCGGCCGCATCCACACCAGCTATCACCAGGCGGTGACGGCGACCGGACGGCTGTCTTCCAGCGATCCGAATCTGCAGAACATCCCGATCCGCACCGCCGAGGGCCGGCGCATCCGCCAGGCCTTCGTCGCACCCAAAGGCTATCGCCTGCTGGCGGCGGACTATTCGCAGATCGAATTGCGCATCATGGCCCACCTGGCCCAGGACGAAGGCCTGCTGCATGCCTTCCAGAACGACCTGGACGTGCACCGCGCCACCGCCGCCGAGGTGATGGGCGTGCCGCTGGAAGAGGTCAGCAACGAGGATCGTCGTCGCGCCAAGGCCATCAACTTCGGCCTGATCTACGGCATGAGCGCCTTCGGCCTGGCCAAGCAGATCGGCGTCGGCCGCGCCGAGGCCCAGGCCTATATCGATCGCTATTTCCAGCGCTATCCCGGGGTGCTGGCCTACATGGAGCGCACCCGCGCCCAGGTGGTGGACCAGGGCTACGTGGAGACCCTCTATGGGCGCCGGCTGTACCTGCCGGACATCCACTCCAAGAACCAGGGCCTGCGTCGGGCCGCCGAACGGGCGGCGATCAACGCGCCCATGCAGGGCACGGCGGCGGACATCATCAAGCGCGCCATGATCGCCGTGGACGGCTGGCTGCAGTCGACCCCGGAGCTGGATGCCCGGGTGATCCTGCAGGTACACGACGAACTGGTGCTGGAGGTCCGCGAAGACCAGGTGGAGCTGCTGCGCGAAGGCCTGTTGCCGCTGATGAGCGGCGCCGGCGAACTGGACGTGCCGCTGCTGGTGGAGTCGGGGGTGGGTGGCAATTGGGACGAGGCGCACTGATGGGCGCTGGAGGTTGGGATCGTTGGGCTTCGCAGGCTCAGCCCAACCTACGGGTCCCGCAGGTCGTGGTAGCCCCGTAGCGTGGAAAACGGCGCAGCCTTTTCCACCTGCGGATGGGGTGCCGAAGGTGCCCTCACCCTATCCCCTCTCCCAGAGGGAGAGGGGATAGGGCTTCAGCGCACCACGCCTTCTTCGCGCAATACCTTGAAGATGGCGGCCGCGGCCGCTTCCGGGGTCAGGTCCTTAAGGACCTGGCCGCCATCGCCGGAGGCCTTGGCAGTGGCGGCCTTGAAGCGGTCGGCGGCGGTCTTGGCCTTGATCACCTTGAGGCGCTTGGGGCGCGCCTTGGCCGGCTGCAATTCGCCGCTGTCGAACAGGCTGTCCTGCACGATCTCGGTGGTCTCCACCTGCAATTCGCCGCGCCGGGCCGGGCCGAAGGCGCTTTGCCGCGGCGCCGGGGCGGCGCTGTCGACGCTGGCGACGAAAGGCAGCCGTACCCGCAGCCGCCGCCGCTGACCACGTGGCAGGGCCTGCAGCACGGTCGCCTGGCCACCCTCCACGGCTTCCACCGCGGCGAGGCCGACCACCAGCGGCCAGCCGAGGGTCTCGGCCAGCAGATAGGGCAGCAGGCCCGAGCCCTCGCCGGTTTCCGCCTGGCTACCGGTCAGTACCAGACCGGCACCAACCTCGCGCAGGGTATCGCCGAGGGCCGGCAGAGCATCCGCGCCCGCCGGTTGTTCCAGCACGTGCAGGGCCGGCACGCCCATGCCCAGATAGCCACGCAGAGCCTCTTCGGCGGGATCACCAGCGTGCAGCACGCGCAGCTTGTCGCCGACCAGGCGCAGGCCCAGTTCGACGGCACGGGCATCCTGTTCCGCCCGCCGGGCCCGACCGGAGGTGGGATGGGCGCCGACGGAGACCAGGGCCACGACCTTGACGCCGTCCAGTGACGGCAGCTTCTGCTCAGGCGACATCCTGCAACTCCCCTGCCCGTTGTTGTTCGACCAGCCGCGCCAGGGCGGCCAGGATGGCGTCACCGTTGCCAATCACCGAAAGATCCGCGCGCTTGACCATGTCGCAGCCCGGATTGGTGTTGATGGCGATGACCTTGTCGCAACTGGCGATGCCCTGCAGGTGCTGCACGGCGCCGGAGATGCCCACGGCCAGATAGACCCGGGCGGTGACCCAGGTCCCGGTCGCACCGACCTGACGATTGCGCGGCATATGGCCGTCGTCCACCGCCACCCGCGAGGCGCCTTCGGTGGCGCCCAGCAGTGCGGCGGTGCTGTGGAAGAGATTCCAGTCACGGATACCGTTGCCACCGGAGAGGATGAATTCGGCCTCGGCCAGAGGAATCTGCATGGGATCGACGGCGACCGGGCCGAGGTCTTCGATGCGCGGCAGGTGGCGGGCGATGTTGCCGCCGAGGGTGACCGGCAGGACCTCGTGACGGGTCTCGCCGACCGGCTCCGCGCATTCCGGCAGGGCCAGCACCAGGCGCGGCAACGGCTGCTGCAGATCCTGGCGACCGGCACCGGCACGGCCGGTGGCCAGACCGTCCTTGACCTGCCAGACACGGGTGGCGGGACGCTCGTGCAGGGCCGCACCTAGGCGCCGACCCAGTTCACCGCCACCGCTGCGGCTGTCGGGCAGCAGCCAGTGCCGCGGCTGCAGTTCGTTGTCTAGCGCGCGCAGCGCCAGCACCCGCTGTTCGGGGGCATAGCCCTGGAATTGCTCGCCATCCAGATGCAGCAGGCGATCCACCCCGGCGGTATCGAAAGCGGTTTCCTTGACCTCGCCAAAGACCACCGCCAGCACGGCGCCCTCGGCACCGGCCAGTTGCCGGGCCAGGCCCAGCAGGTCACGGTCATGGGCGGTCAGGCGACCGCTGACCAGATCCGGGACCACGGCGATGTAGAAGGCCGGCTCGGCGATCCGGTGCAGCGGCAGCTGTTCTTCCACCGCCTGGGCGGTGCCACGGCGACCGCCGCCCTGCTGGGCGCCACTGCGATCGATCCGCTTGACGCCCTGGGGGCCGACGAAGCCGGCAGCCGCGGCATGGGGGTTCTTGCGGACCAGGCCATTGGGGCCCATCCAGCGGACTTCGGCCTCGGCGCTGCTGGCGATACTGGCGTGCAGCGGATGCAGACGGTTGCGCGCGATCCACTCGCGGCGCGGATCGCGACGGATGATGCTCATGCTAGGCGCTCCGTTTGGAAATGGCAGGTGAGGTGCGCGGTGGGCCCCTCACCCCAGCCCTCTCCCCCGAGGGGAGAGGGGGTAAAAGCGGTGAACACCGGGACGTGTCTGGCACACCTGATCATCCCCTCTCCCCTCGGGGAGAGGGCCAGGGTGAGGGGGCCCCGACGCCCGCTCACGACAGGGCCTCCGCCACCGGCCGCCGAGCGGCGGTCGGCTTGCTTTCGACAGGCGCCTCGACGATGGCTTCGGCCACCAGTTCGGCGATGTCCTTGATCTCCGGACGCGGGGCAACCACGCCTTCCAGCATCAGGGTGCACTGGGGGCAGCCCACGGCCACCAGCTCGGCGCCGGTTTCCTGGATGTCGGCCATGCGCATGTCCGGGATCCGCTGCTTGCCGGGGATGTCGGTGATGGGGGCGCCACCGCCACCGCCGCAGCAGCGCGAACGGAAGCCGGAACGCTCCATCTCCTTGACCGCGATGCCCAGCGCCCTGAGCACCGCGCGCGGCGCCTCGTATTCGCCGTTGTAGCGGCCCAGGTAGCAGGGATCGTGATAGGTGATGGTGGCGCCCTGTTCGGCCAGGGCGTGCTGCCCAAGGTGCAGGGAGCCACGGCTGAGCAGGGTCTCGATGAAGGTGCTGTGGTGCTGCACCTGGTAGTGGCCACCGAGATCGCCGTATTCGTTCTTGAGCATGTGGAAGCTGTGGGGATCGCAGGAGACGATGGTCTGGAAGCGATACCGGCTCAGGGTCTCGATGTTGCGCCTGGCCAGTTGCTGGAAGGTCGCCTCGTCGCCCAGGCGACGGGCCACGTCACCGCTGTCACGCTCTTCCAGGCCGAGCACGGCGAAGTCCACCTTGGCCGCCTTGAGCACCTTGACGAAGGCGCGCAGGGTGCGCTGGTTGCGCATGTCGAAGGCGCCGTCGCCGACCCAGAACAGCACCTCGGCCTGGCCCTTGTCCTTCATCAGCGGCAGGTCCAGGTCGGCGGCCCAGTTCAGGCGACCACCGGGGGCGAAGCCGCCGGGGTTGTCGGTGGCGATGAGATTTTCCAGCACCTCGGCGCCCTTGTTCGGCGTCTCGCCGCGCTCCAGGGTCAGGTGACGGCGCATGTCGACGATGGCATCGACGTGCTCGATCATCATCGGGCATTCCTCGACGCAGGCACGGCAGGTGGTGCAGGACCAGAGGGTCTCGGCGTCCACCAGGGCCTTGCCCTGACGCGCGACGATGGGCAGGTGCGGACCACCCGCGTGCTCGCCGACCGGCTTGCCCGGATAGGGCGAGCCGAAGTAATGGGCATCGCTGCCGCCTTTGAGGCCGATCACCATGTCCTGGATCAGCTTCTTGGGGTTGAGCGGCTGGCCAGCGGCGAAGGCCGGGCACATGGCCTCGCAACGACCGCACTGGACGCAGGCGTCGAAGCCGAGCAGCTGGTTCCAGGTGAAGTCGGCGGGCTTTTCCACGCCCAGCGGCGCCTTGGGATCGTGCAGGTTCAGTGCCTTGAGGCCGCTGGAGCGCGCGGCGCTGGCGTTGTGCGGGGTGCTGAAGCGCTCGGCGCGGCGGTGCCAGGCCAGGTGCAGAGCGCCGGCGAAGGCGTGCTTGATGGGACCGCCCCAGGTCATGCCGAGGAACAGCTCGGATACGCCCCAGGCCACGCCCACCGCCAGCACCGCGGCCAGAATCCAGCCCCCGAAATCCGGCGGCAGGATGCCGGCGACTGGCAGGGTGGCGATGAAGAAGCTCGCGGCAAAGGCCAGCAGGCTCTTGGGCAGACGCATCCAGGGGCCCTTGGACAGCCGCGCCGGCGGATCGCGACGGCGCTTGGCGACGAACAGGGCGCCAGTGAACATGCAGGCGGTGGCCGCCAGCAGCGCCCAGCCAAGGATGCGGCTGTGCAGGCCGAAGCCGTGCACCAGGATGGCCAGCAGCGCCGCCAGGACGAAGCCGCCAGCAGTGGCCACGTGGGTCTTGGAGATGTACTTGTCGCGGTCGACCACGTGGTGCAGATCCACCAAGTAGCGCCGCGGCATCTTCAACAGCCCGCCGAGCCAGTCGACCTCGGCCGGACGCCCTTGCCGCCAGAGACTGAAACGCCGCACGGCGCCGATCACGGTGAGGGCCAGGGCGGCGAAGAGCAGGATGGGGAGGATGGTGTTCAACATCGATCTATCCTCACAGGGCGGGCCCCGCAGGCGCGGCCGGGGTAGCGAAGCGCCGGAGGCCGCAGAAGGTGAGCTATCGCGGCATGGGCCGCTCCTACGAGGGACGTTCGGAGCCTGTAGGAGCGGCCCATGGCCGCGAATTTTCGAGCAGCGATTAGGCCGTCTTAGAAGTCCTTGCACAGGCGCAGGGCGTCGTAGATGGCGGCGTGGGTGTTGCGCTGGGCCACGCAGTCGCCGATCCGGTAGAGCAGGTAGCCGTTGCCGGTCTCGCCGAGCGCAGGCTGCGGCTCGATGGCGAACAGCGCCTCGATGTCCATCTGGCCCTTGTTGCGCGAGTCTTCCTTGAGGGCGTAGTAGAGCCCCTCGTCCGGCCGTACGCCGTTCTCGATGACGACCTGGTCGACCACGCGCTCCTCGCGGGCGCCGGTGTATTCGTTCTCCAGTACCGCGATCTTCTTGTCGCCCTCGGCGTAGACCTTTTCCAGCATCAGGTCGCCGGTCATGATCACTTCCTTGGGATAGAGGCTGCGGTAGTAGGTCGGGAAGGTGGTCCCGCCAATGGCCACGCCTGGCTTGATGTCGTCGGTGACGATCTCGACCTGGGCGCCCTTGTCGGCCAGGTAGTCGGCCACGGACATGCCGGTGAATTCGCAGATGGTGTCGTACACCAGCACGTTCTTGCCCGGCTCGACCTTGCCCGAGAGGATGTCCCAGCTGCTGACGACCAGGCCCTCGGCGGCATGCCAGTGATCGACCTGCTCCAGGAAGGGGTGACCGCCGTTGGCCAGGATGACGATGTCCGGCCGCAGGTCGAGGATGGTCGCCGGATCGGCAGCGGTGCCCAGGCGCAGGTCGATGCCCAGGCGCGTCAGCTCCAGCTGGTACCAGCGGGTGATGCCGGCGATCTGGTCGCGTTGCGGGGCGCGCGAGGCCAGGGTGATCTGGCCGCCGAGCTGCTCCTGCTTCTCGAACAGGGTGACGTCATGGCCGCGCTCGGCGGAGACACGAGCGGCCTCCATGCCGGCCGGACCGCCGCCGACGATGACCACCTTGCGCTTGGGTCCGGTGGACTTCTCGATGATGTGCGGCAGGCCCATGTATTCGCGGCTGGTGGCGGCGTTCTGGATGCACAGCACGTCCAGGCCGTTGTACTGGCGGTCGATGCAGTAGTTGGCGCCGACGCACTGACGGATCTGGTCGATCTGGCCCATCTTGATCTTGGTGATCAGGTGCGGATCGGCGATGTGGGCGCGGGTCATGCCGACCATGTCGACGTAGCCGCCCTCCAGGATGCGGGTGGCCTGGTTCGGATCCTTGATGTTCTGGGCGTGCAGCACCGGCACGTTGACCACTTCCTTGATGCCCGCGGCCAGGTGCAGGAAGGGCTCCGGCGGATAGGTCATATTGGGAATGACGTTGGCCAGGGTGTTGTGGGTGTCGCAACCCGAGCCGACCACGCCAATGAAGTCGAGCATGCCGGTGTCGCTGTAGTACTTGGCGATCTGCTTCATGTCGTCGTGGGACAGGCCGTCCGGATGGAATTCGTCGCCGGTGATGCGCATGCCGACGCAGAAGTCGTCACCGACCTCGGCGCGTACGGCCTTGAGCACCTCCAGGCCGAATCTCATGCGATTCTCGAAGCTGCCGCCCCACTCGTCGGTGCGCTTGTTGACGCGCGGCGACCAGAACTGGTCGATCATGTGCTGGTGCACGGCGGACAGCTCGACGCCGTCCAGGCCACCGGCCTTGGCCCGGCGCGCGGCCTGGGCGAAGTTGCCGATCACCCGCCAGATCTCTTCCGGCTCGATGGTCTTGCAGGTGGCGCGGTGCACGGGCTCGCGGATGCCCGACGGCGACATCAGGGTCGGCCAGTGGCCGCCATCCCAGCGCGAGCGGCGCCCCATGTGGGTAATCTGGATCATGATCTTGGCGCCATGCTTGTGCATGGCGTCGGCGAGATTCTGGAAGTGCGGAATGATGCGGTCGGTGGAGAGGTTGACCGAACTCCACCAGTGCTGCGGGCTGTCGATGGCGACCACCGAGGAACCCCCGCAGATGGCCAGGCCGATGCCGCCCTTGGCCTTTTCTTCGTAATACTTGACGTATCTGTCGGTGGTCATGCCGCCGTCGGTGGCGTAGACCTCGGCGTGAGCCGTGGACAGCACGCGGTTGCGGATGGTGAGCTTGCCGATCTGGATCGGCTGGAACATTGCTTCGAAGGCCATGACCTTCTCCTCGATCGGCTGGTGCGCGGTCTTGAGCCGCGCTCTTGCTCTTGGGTGTCGCTGGGGCGGCGGCGAGCGGGTCGCTGGCCACCCGGGGGCGGGGCGTTATTTCGGCCGGGTAACGAACAGGCCGTCGTCGTGACCTTCTTCGGAGCCGCTGTATTCCTGGACGGTGACAGTGCGGATGGCACTGCCCTTGGCGGCCAGGATCTGGTCGATGGCACCGGAGAACCAGCCGGTGAACATGTAGTCCACCTTGCGATTGACCTTGCCGTAGACGTAGACGAAGGCGGAGTGCTTGAGCTTGACCTCGGCGTAGCCGGTGTCCAGGTCGAGCTTCTGGGTCTCGAACAGGCCCCAACCGCGCTGCGACAGGCGCTTCATGTAATGCTCGAATACCGCGGCGCCGTGGATGCCATGGCACTCGGCTTCCTTCTCGCACCAGTGCCAGGCCGACTTGTAGCCGGCCTTGTAGAGGATCTCGGCGTACTTGTCGGCACCCAGGACTTCTTCGATGCCCATGTGGTTGTTGACGAAGAAGTGCCGGGGTACGTACAGCATCGGCAGGGCGTCGGTGGTCCAGACGCCGGTTTCGTCGTCGACCTGGATGGGCATTTCGGGGGCGTGGCTGGCCATGTGTGGAGCTCCGATTCGCTAATACGTATCTAAAAAAAGGTGTGGGTGAATGCCTGTGGAGCCGTAGCGAGCGCGCCGCTGGCAAGGAGTCCCGCAGTGCCAGGTGAGAGCAGTACCGAGGTACGGCGAACCTGGCGCGAGGACGCGACGCCGCTAGCGGTGTGCGCAGTAGGCTCCAGAGGTATTCACTACTCGCCCCAGACTTCGCCGAGGATGCGCATCCAGTTCTCGCCCATGACCTTGCGCACGGTGCGCTCGGGCATGCCGCGCTTGAGCAGGGTCTCGGTCAGGTTGGGGAATTCGCCCACGGTGCGGATGCCCAGCGGGTTGACGATCTTGCCGAAGCTGGTCAGGCGACGGGCGTAGCCCTTGTCGTGGGTCAGCCACTCGAAGAAGTCGTGGCCGTGGCCCTGGGTGAAGTCGGTGCCGATGCCGATGGCGTCTTCGCCCACCAGGTTCATCACGTATTCGATGGCCTCGGCGTAGTCGTCGATGGTCGAGTCGATACCCTTGGCCAGGAAGGGGGCGAACATGGTCACACCGACGAAGCCGCCGTGGTCGGCGATGAACTTGAGTTCCGCGTCTGACTTGTTGCGCGGATGCTCTTTCAGACCCGACGGCAGGCAGTGGGAGTAGCAGACCGGCTTCTTGGATTCGAGGATGACTTCCTCGCTGGTCTTGGAGCCGACGTGGGAGAGGTCGCACATGATGCCGACGCGGTTCATCTCGGCGACGATCTCGCGGCCGAAGCCGGACAGGCCGCCGTCACGCTCGTAGCAACCGGTGCCCACCAGGTTCTGGGTGTTGTAGCACATCTGCACGATGCCCACGCCGAGCTGCTTGAAGATCTCGACGTAGCCGATCTGATCTTCAAAGGCATGGGCATTCTGGAAGCCGAACAGGATGCCGGTCTTGCCCTGGGCCTTGGCCTGGCGGATCTCGGCGGTGGTGCGCACCTGGACCACCAGGTCGCTGCACTCGCGGATCAGCTTCTGGCTCGCCGCGATGTTGTTGACCGTCGCCTGGAAGCCCTCCCATACCGAGACGGTGCAGTTGGCGGCGGTCAGGCCACCCTTGCGCATGTCTTCGAAGAGTTCGCGGTTCCACTTGGCGATGATCAGCCCGTCGATGACGATGCTGTCGGCGTGGAGTTCGGTGGCATTCATGACAGGCTCCGGCGTTGGTCTCGCGCCGGAACGGGTGCCGGCGATTCGAGGCCAGCATAGCCCCGGGGTCCTGGCCGACCGGATGCAAAAACGACAGGGGTATCACCAGAAGCGTCAGGCCAGGGTCGCGCTACCGGTCAGCGACCGCGGCGAGCTCGCCCGCCGACAGCCGGCCCTCGCGGCGAGGCCGATCCTCCCGCGGACTCAGGCCGAAGCGCTGGCGGTAGCAGCGGGAGAAATAGGACGCGGATTCGAAACCGCAGGCCAGGGCCACGTCCAGCACGCTGGCCTCGCCCTGCTGCAGGAGCTGGCGCGCCTGGTCCAGGCGCAGTTGCAGATAGAAGGTGGAGGGGGTCGTCTGCAGATGGAGGCGGAACAGCCGCTCCAGCTGGCGACGGGTCACCTGGATGCCGGCGGCCAGCTCCAGGGTGCCCAGGGGCGTCTCGGTGTGGCGCTCCATCCGCTCCACCACCCGGATCAGCTTCCGATTGGCGATGCCGTAGCGCTGCGCCACCTGCAGCCGCTGGTGCTCGCGCGGCGGGCGGATGCGCCCGAGCACGAATTGCTCGGAGACCTGCACCGCCAGCTCGCTGCCGTGGCTGCGGCCGATCAGCTCCAGCAGCAGATCGAGGCTGGCCGTGCCGCCGGCGCAGGTGATGCGGCCGCGGTCGATCTCGAACAGCTCGCCGGTTACCTCAAGCTGCGGCCAGGCTTCGCGAAAGGCCGCCACCGCCTCCCAGTGCAGGGTGACCCGGTGGCCTTCCAGCAGCCCAGCGCGGGCCAGCACCAGGGCACCGGTGTCGATGCCGCCCAGGGGATGGCCGTGGCGGGCGACCTGGCGCAGCCAGCGGGCGAGGCCGTCGTCGTAATGGGCCAGGGGCTCGAAACCGGCCACCACGAACAGGGTGGTGCCCGCTTCCAAGGCGTCCAGGCCGCCGTCGACATTGACCGACATGCCGTTGCTGGCAGTCACCGCCGCCCCGTCACGTCCGAGGATGCGCCAGTCATAGCTGCCCGGACGGAATCGATTGGCCACCCGTAAGGGCTCCAGGGTGGCGATGAAGCCCAGGGCGGAAAAGCCGGGCAGCAGGAGAAAGGCAAAGGACTGCGGCATGGGTGGGGCGTCCCCGGTAACGATTGACTTGTGCAAGCAAGAAGGTCGCCAGGGTGCAAATTCAGGTCGTCGGGCTACGCATGCCTGGCAGGCGAGGCGCCTAGGGTAGAAGGCAACCGGCAGTCATCCCCGCCCGCCGCTCCAGGGAGTTCGCCATGCCCAACAAGACCCTCAGCACCACACTCCTCGTCTGCGGCCTGCTGGCCGCCACCCTCGGCAGCGCCCGCGCCGCCGATCCCGACAGCTGCCAGACCGTACGGATGGGCATCGTCGGCTGGACCGACGTGGTCGCCACCAGTGCCCTAGCCGAGGTCATGCTCGAAGGCCTCGGCTACGGGGTCAAGCCGACCACCGCCTCCCAGCAGATCATCATGGCGGCCATGGGCGACAAGAATCTGGATGTGTTCCTCGGCTACTGGCAGCCGACCATGCAGCCGGTGGTGCAGCCCTTCGTCGACAAGGGCCAGGTCAAGGTGCTGACCCCGCCGCTGCTGGCCGATGCCCAGTCCACCTTCGCGGTGCCCGAGTACGTCTACGAGGGGGGCCTGAAGACCTTTGCCGACATCGCCCGCTTCAAGGACAGGCTCGGCGGCAAGATCTACGGCATCGAGCCGGGCAGCGGCGCCAACCGTGGCACCGCCGAGATGATCAAGACCGACCGCTTCGGCCTCAAGGACTTCCAGCTGGTGGAGTCCAGTGAGGCGGGCATGCTCACCGCCGTGCGCCGGGCCGAGAAACGCAAGGAATGGATCGTCTTTTTCGGCTGGAAGCCGCACCCCATGAATCTACAGATCAAGATGCACTACCTGACCGGCAGCGAAGACGTCTTCGGCCCCAACGAAGGCCAGGCCACGGTCTCGGTGGTGACCACCGCCGACTATCCACAGCGCTGCCCCAATGTCCAGCGCCTGCTCGCCAATCTGCACATGGACAGTGCCGAGGTCAGCGCCGTGATGGCCCCCATCCTGGAACGCACCGCACCCAAGGACGCCGCCCGTGCCTGGCTCAAGAAAAACCCGCAACGCCTCGACGCCTTCCTCCAGGGCGTGACCACCCGCGCTGGCCAGCCCGCCGCTGCTCTCAAGCTCTGATCGCCCAAGGACAGACCCCATGAACACCGATGTCATCGTCACCTGCGCCCTGACCGGCGCCGGTGATACCGTAGGCCGCAATCCCCATGTTCCCGTCACCCCGGCAGAGATCGCCGCAGCCGCCCTGGAGGCCGCCCGCGCCGGCGCCACCGTGGTGCACGCCCATGTGCGCGACCCCGCCACCGGCAAGCCCAGCCGCGACGTGGCCCTCTATCGCGAGGTGGTCGAGCGCATCCGCGAGGCGGACGTCGACATCATCGTCAACCTCACAGCCGGCATGGGCGGTGACCTGGAGATAGGGCCAGGCGAGACACCCACCGACTTCGGCCCCGGCTCGGACCTGGTCGGTCCCCTCACCCGCCTGCTGCACATCGAAGAGTTGCGCCCGGACATCTGTACCCTGGATTGCGGCACCCTCAACTTCGGCGACGGCGACTTCATCTATGTCTCCACCCCCGCGCAACTGCGCGCGGGGGCCAGGCGCATCACCGAACTGGGAGTGAAGGCGGAACTGGAGATCTTCGACACCGGCCATCTCTGGTTCGCCAAGCAGTTGCTCAAGGAAGGCCTGCTGCAGGACCCGCTGTTCCAGCTGTGCCTGGGCATTCCCTGGGGCGCCCCGGCCGACACCGCCACCATGAAGGCCATGGTCGACAACCTGCCGCCGGGCGCCTGCTGGGCAGGTTTCGGCATCGGCCGCATGCAGATGCCCATGGCCGCCCAGGCCATGCTGCTGGGCGGCAACGTGCGCGTCGGCCTGGAAGACAATCTCTGGCTGGACCGGGGCGTCCACGCCACCAACGGCAGCCTGGTGGAGCGGGTCATCCAGATCATCGAACGCCTGGGCGGGCGCGCCCTGAGCCCCGCCGAGGGCCGGACGAAGATGCAGCTGGGAGGTGCCCGATGAGCGCCGTCTTCGCCGCCCTTGGGACCGGCGTGATCGGCGCCGGCTGGATCGCCCGGGCCCTGGCCCGGGGCCTGGAGGTGCGCGCCTGGGATCCGGCGCCCGGCGCCGAAGCCGCCCTGCGCACCCGCCTGGCCAATGCCTGGCCGGCGCTGGAGGCCCAGGGCCTGGCGCCCGGTGCCAGCCTGGACCGCCTGACGTTCCATACCGATCTGGACGCCGCGGTCGCCAGCGCCGACGTCATCCAGGAAAGCGCCCCCGAACGCCTGGAGCTCAAGCGCGAACTGCATGCCCGGGTCAGTCGTGCGGCGCGACCCGACGCCCTGATCTGCTCCAGCACCTCGGGGCTGCTGCCCAGCGATTTCTATGCCGAAGCCCTGCACCCCGAGCGCTGCCTGGTGGGCCACCCGTTCAATCCGGTCTATCTGCTGCCGCTGGTGGAGGTGGTGGGCGGCAGCCAGACCTCGACGGCCAACCTGGCGCGCGCCGAGGCCTTCTATCGCGAGCTGGGTATGCGGCCGCTGCGGGTGCGCAAGGAGGTGCCTGGCTTCATTGCCGACCGCCTGCTCGAAGCCCTGTGGCGCGAGGCCCTGCACCTGGTCAACGACGGGGTCGCCACCACCGGCGAGATCGACGACGCCATCCGCTACGGCGCCGGCCTGCGCTGGTCGTTCATGGGCACCTTCCTTACCTACACCCTGGCCGGCGGGCCGGCGGGCATGCGCCACTTCATGCAGCAATTCGGCCCGGCGCTGAAGCTGCCCTGGACCTACCTGGACGCTCCGGAGCTGACCGACGACCTGATCGACGCCGTGGTCGAGGGCACCCAGGCCCAGCAGGGCGACCTGGAACTGGCGGCGCTGGAGCGCTATCGCGACGACTGCCTGCTGGCGGTGCAGGCGGCCATTGCCGGATGCAAGGCGCGCCACGGCATCTTGGATTAGGAGCGGTCATGATCATCCACCGTACTTCGGTCGCCTCCGAGTGGGTCGACTACAACGGCCACCTGCGCGACGCCTACTACCTGCTGATCTTCAGCCATGCCACCGACGCCCTGATGGACGCCATGGGCCTGGACGCCGCCGGTCGTGCGGCCAGCGGGCACTCCTTGTTCACCCTGGAATGCCACCTGAATTTCCTCCACGAGGTGAAGGCGGACGCCCAATTGGAGGTGCGGGTGAGGTTCCTGGCCCTGGACGCCAAGCGCCTGCACCTGCATTTCGGCCTCCATCACCAGGGGCAGGCTGAGCTGCTGGCCGCCTCCGAGCAGCTGCTCCTGCACGTCCACCTGGACGGCCCCCGTTCCGCGCCCTTCGCGCCGCGGATGCACGACTGGCTGGCGACCCGGCTGGCGGCGCAGCGGGACGAGCCCTGGCCGGAGCACGTCGGGCGGGTCATCGGCCTGCCCCCATCCCGGCGATGAGAACACCACCGCTGTCCGCGGACATGGCCGCCTTCGTCGCGGCCAGCCAGGCCTTCGCCACCCAGGATCCGGACATCACCGCCCAGCGCCAGGCCTATGCCCGGCTCTGCGCGGCCCTGGCGCCAGCGGAGTACCAGGGGCTGGCAATCAGCGATCACCGTGCCGATGGGGTACCGCTGCGGCTGGTGGCGCCACTGAACGCCCGCGCCAACCACCCCGCCCTGCTCTATCTGCACGGCGGAGGCTGGATGCTCGGCGATATGGATTCCCACGGCTTTCTCGCGGCGCGCCTGGTGCGGCAACTGGGGCTGGCGGTACTGCTGGTGGACTATCGCCTGGCACCGGAGCATCCCTATCCTGCGGCCCTGGACGATGCCCGGCGGGCCTGGGACTGGCTGCAACGTGAGGCTCAGGCACTGGGGTTGGACGAGCGCCGGCTGGCGGTGGCCGGTGACAGTGCCGGCGGCAATCTCGCCGCGGCCCTGTGCCTGGCGCTGCGCCAACAAGGTCGTGCCCAGCCGCGGGCCCAGGTACTGATCTATCCCGCGCTGACGGATCGGGTGCTGCCCAGCGAGCGCCATCAGGCCCAGGCGCCGCTGCTGAGCGCGACCGACTGGCGGGCTTGTCTGGATGCCTATCTGCCCCGCCCGGAAGATCGCCGGGATCCCCTCGCCTTGCCGCTGCAGGCTGACGCTTTCAGCGGGCTTGCACCCGCCCTGGTCGCCGTGGCGCGGCGCGATCCTCTGGCTGACCACGGCCGCGCCTATGCTGCCGCCCTGCGCGCGGCGGGTAACTCCTGTCGGCTGTGGGAGGGCGCCGGCCTGCTGCACGGTGCACTGCGCGCCCAGGGCCGGCGCGCCGAAGCCCTGCGCTGTGCCCTGGAGCGCTTTCTCGGCGGCGAACTGGGCTTGGTACCCGCGGCCAACCTGTCAAAAGACAAAAAAAAACCTCAACCGCTGGAGACGGAAGAGGTTCAAACGCCCTGATGGGCCTCAGTGTGTAACCGTGGATTGCTTGCTCTGGAAGCGAACAACCGCAAAATATCGTGGATAGGGCGCATTCTAACGGCGAACGTCGGTTTTGACCCTGCGGCAGATTGTCCAGGCAGGGCGTCGTAATAAACCTACATTGCCTGGCTGGCCGGCGAGGCGCTTTCCAAAAACGACATCGGGCTATGCGGCGACGCCAGCCCGGCTTGCCCTCTGCGACGCCAATGGGAGAATCCAGGCATTCCACCTGAGAGGGCAGTGCCATGATGATCGCCGACTTGATCGACCAGGACGACTTCCGCGACCGCCTGCGTGCGCTGGGTTTCAACGTGACGCCCGCGGCAACTGCGGACGAAGCCTGTCGGCAGGCCGTGACCGGGCTCAACCAGGAGCGTGCCCAGGCCCTGCGCCAACTGATCCAGGAGTTGCTGTCCGGCAGCGCGGCGCTGCTGCCGGCGGTACGCCAGGCCATCGACCAGCAATTGCTGCCGGCCCTGGCTCAGGCGCGCGCCTAACGCACCTTAGGGTCGCAGCAGACTCAAACGGCCCAACACCGGCAGCCGCCCCAGGCCACGCAGGGGTGGCGCCAGCAGGCGCTCACCCTGGCGGGCGAAGACGGCGGCCAGCGGCGTGTGCAGGCCCAGGCTGATGACGCCCAGGGCCAGCGCCAGGCCGCCGATATAGTCATCCGAACCCCAGTGGGCGCCAGCCACCAAGCGCGGCAGCATGAACAGCACCGCCAGCGCGGCCACCACCAGGCGGCGTCCGCCGCGGGTGAAGTGCGCCATGAACAGCGCCCAGAGCAGCAGCACCGAGGCGTGGTCGCCGGGAAAGCTGGCGCCGGACCTGTCCTTCAATTCCCAACCATGCTCCAGCCCGGGAAAGCGATCGCTGAGCAGATAGGCGCCCGGGAGCACGTCGGACGGGCTGGAATGCTGCAGGCCCCAGGCTTCGATGCCCTTGGTCAGCAAGGTTCGCACGATCAGCAGGATCACCAGCAGGCCGATGAAGGTCGCCAGCGCCGGCCGTACCTGATGGGTCGGATAGGCCCAGCCGCCGCGAACCAGCAAGGCCAGCAGCACCAGCCCGACCAGGGCATCCACCGGCCGCAAGCTGAAGAAGGTCCAGAGATAGAGCCAGGCGGTGGAATGCGCCAGAGGGGCATTGAGGGCGTGAAATAGCCCGGCATCGAACGCCAGCAACTGGGTACGAACGGTGGGAATGAGCCAGAGCAGCAGCAGGCCCAGGGCCAGAGCCTGGCACAGCGCCAGGCGACGCCACTGCCAGAAGGCGGTGAAGAGGGGAGCGTTCATCGAGGTCTCTTTTCACGAAAATTTCACGAATAGACCGACTCGACCTCGATGACGTCACACTTTGTTACAGCCAGATGACGCAACACTCCTTTGCGATCATCGACTCAACCAAAGAAGGCCAGCGCTTCTGCCACGACCAGATCCGGTAATTCCTCCGCCAGGTAATGGCCACCCGGCAAGGCGCAACCACTGACCTGGGTGGCCACCTGACGCCATTCGGCCAGCGGATCGAAGCAGCGCCCGACAGTGCCTTCGGCGCCCCAGAGCACGCGGAGTGGCAGCTCCAGCCGGCGCCCGGCATCCAGGTCGGCCTGGTCGTGCTCCAGGTCGATCCCGGCACTGGCGCGGTAGTCCTCGCAGATGCCCCGGGCGGTGCCAGGCAGGCTCAGGCAGCGCAGGTATTCGGCCAGCACTTCCGGTGGAAAGGGGGCCAGGCCGGCACTGCGCGTACCCATCACGCCCTTGAGATAGCCTTCCGGATCGGCTTCGATCAGCCGCTCCGGCAACGGCGCCGGGCGAATCAGGAAGAACCAGTGCCAATAGGCGCGGGCGAAGGCCTCGTCGGTCTGCCGATACATGGCCAGGGTCGGGGCGATGTCCAGCAGCATCAGCCGCTCCACCGCCGCGGGATGATCCAGCGCCAGGCGATGGGCGACGCGGGCGCCGCGGTCGTGGGCCAGTACGGCGAAGCGCTGGTGGCCCAGCAGGCGCATCAGCGCGACGTTATCCCCCGCCAGGGTGCGCTTGCTGTAGGCCTCCGTGCCCGCGTCGGGCTTGGCGCTGTCGCCATAGCCGCGCAGATCGGCGGCCACCAGGGTAAAGCGCTCGGCCAGCCGCGGCGCCACCTTATGCCACATCACATGGGTCTGGGGATGGCCGTGGAGCAGCAGCAGCGCAGGCCCCTGACCGCCGACGCGGCAATTGATCTCGACGCCGCCGACGTTCAGCCGCCGCTGTTCGAAGCCCGCAAAGAGGCCGTCCATCTCAGGCCAGAGCCGCGGCGATGGCCTGACCCAGGCTCTCAGTGGTGCCCTGGCCGCCGAGGTCGCGGGTTAGGGGCGCCTGTTCGGCACCCTGGCGCAGCACGGCCTCGATGGCCGCCACCACGGCAGCGCCGGCTTCGGCATGGCCGAGATGCTCCAGCATCATGGCGCCACACCAGATCTGGCCGATGGGATTGGCGATGCCGCGGCCGGCGATGTCCGGCGCCGAGCCGTGCACCGGCTCGAATAGACTGGGGAAATTGCGTTCCGGGTTGATGTTGGCCGAAGGCGCGATACCGATGGTGCCGGTGCAGGCCGGGCCCAGGTCGGAGAGGATGTCGCCGAACAGGTTGCTGGCCACCACCACGTCGAACCAGTCCGGGTGCAGGACGAAGTTGGCGGTGAGGATGTCGATGTGGAATTTGTCCACCGCCACGTCCGGATAGGCCTTGCCCATCTCTTCCACGCGCTTGTCCCACCAGGGCATGGTGATGGCGATGCCATTGGACTTGGTGGTCGAGGTCAGTTTCTTGCGTGGCCGCTGCTGGGCCAGGTCGAAGGCGAACTTGAGGATGCGGTCGGTGCCGTGACGGGTCATGACCGTTTCCTGGATCACCACCTCGCGTTCGGTGCCCTCGAACATGATGCCGCCGACACTGGAGTACTCGCCCTCGGTGTTCTCGCGCACCACATAGAAGTCGATGTCGCCCGGCTGGCGATTGGTCAGGGGCGCCTTGACCCCGGGCATCAGCCGGCAGGGCCGCAGATTGACGTACTGGTCGAAGCGACGGCGGAATTGCAGCAGCGAGCCCCAGAGGGAGATGTGGTCGGGCACCACGTCCGGCCAGCCGACGGCGCCGAAGTAGAGGGCGTCGTAGTCCTTGAGCGTCTCGAACCAGTCGTCCGGCAGCATCTTGCCATGGGCCTGGTAGTACTCGGCGCTGGCGAAGTCGAAGTGATCCCACTGCAGGGCGATGCCGAAGCGCTGGGCGGCGGCATCCAGCACGCGGATGCCTTCGGGCATGACTTCCTTGCCGATGCCGTCTCCAGCAATGACCGCGATCTTGTGGGGCTTGGACGCTTGCATGGGCTTTCTCCGACAGTCTGGGTGGGATGGACCCAGTGTAGTCTCGCGCCGGAGGCGTACAATCCCGTCTCAAGGAAAGCCATTCTTAACCTGGGATCAAGAATCTTGTCCGCTGACGACCTTGCCTTCTTCGTCCGCCTGGCTGGCCACCCCAGCCTGACGGCCGCTGCCCGGGAGTTGGGGCTGTCCCTGGCGGCGGTCAGTAAACGACTCACTGCCCTGGAGCGCCGCCTGGGCGTGCAACTGATCCGCCGGACCACCCGGCGGCTGGACCTGACGCCGGAAGGCCTGCGCTATCTGGAAGGCGCCCGACCGCTGCTGACCCAGCTGGAAGACCTGGAGGCTGCCGTCGGAAGGCCCGATGCGCCGCTCGCCGGGGTGCTCAATCTCAACGCCACCTTCGGCTTCGGCCGACGGCACCTGGCGCCGCTGCTGTCGGACTTCGCCCATTGCCATCCCGGGCTGGAAGTCAATCTGCACCTCTCCAGCCATCCGGTGAACCTACTGGAAGGGCCCTTCGACCTGGATATCCGTGTCGGCGAGCCACCGGATGCCCGGGTCATCGCCCACCGCCTGCTAGATAACCGTCGCCTGCTCTGCGCTGCCCCCGCCTACCTGGCCCGGGCCGGCGTGCCGGAAAGCGTGGCGGACCTGGCGCGGCACAATTGCCTGGTGCTGCGCCAGGATGCGGGCGACTACGCCGTCTGGCGCTTCACCCGGGACGGTCAGCATTTCGCCCAGAAGGTGCGCGGCAGTCTCAGCAGCAACGATGGCGAGGTGGTGGTGCGCTTGGCGCTGGAGGGCCACGGACTGATCCTGAGATCGGAATGGGACGTGGCCGAGCTGATCGCCAGTGGCGCCCTGGTGCCAGTGCTGACCGATCATGAGGCGCCGGCTGCAGCCATCTATGCGGTACACCGCCAGCAGCGCCATGTGCCGCGTCGGCTTTCCGAACTGATCCGCCATCTGGCGCAGGAGCTGCCGGCGCGGCTGGGGCGCTAGTGTGGTGTTTCAGAAGTTAACTGCACAATTTTGGCGGCGCTTTTTCGGCTTGAGCGGCGTTGCCACTCCTCGCCATAGCCCTGCTATGACTCGTCGCGGCGCCTAGCCCAAGTCAAAAAATCACTCGCCAATTCTTGCGCGAACTTCTGAAACACCACACTAGGCTGCACGAATCTTCCAGACCGGCGCCGGGTCCGTAGCTAGACTGGAAAGCCCGCAGATCCCCTTCTCTCGCCATGGCCGACGATCACTGGATCCAGCTGCAGCAGGACGCCGACACCGGCATCGAGACCCTGCGCGCCCATTTCGAGGGCCATGCCTATGATCCGCACTGGCACGACGCCTATCTGGTGGGCTACACCGAGCAGGGCCTGCAGCAATTCCACTGCCGGGGCCAGCGCCACCTGAGCACCCCGGGGCAGGTCTTTCTGCTGGAGCCCGGCGAGTTGCACGACGGCCAGGCGCCGGAAGCCGAGGGCTTCACCTATTCCATGCTCTACCTCGATCCCCAGTGGCTGGCGCGCGAGCTGCAAGGCCTGCACGGTGATGCCCGGCCGCTGGGCGAACCGGGCTTCGCCCGTACCCTGGTGGACCAGGCCGAACTGCACCGCGCGGTGGCCTGGGCCCATGAGGTCATGAGTCGTCCGGAGCTGCGCATCGTCCGCCAGAGCGCCTTGGACGCCCTGCTGCTGCGCCTCTTGCCGCACCTGCAATGGCGCGCGCCCCAGGGGGGCGATCCACGGCTGCCCCAGGTGGCCCTGCGCGCCCGGGACTTCCTGCATGCCCATCATCAGGAAGACCTCGGCCTGGAAGCATTGGCCCAGGCCTGTGGCGTGGACAGATTCCGCCTGACTCGCGCCTTCAAGGCGGCCTTTGGTCTGGCGCCCCACGCCTATCTGGTACAGCTGCGGTTGTCGCGGGCACGCCGCCTGCTGGCCGACGGCCTGTCGCCGGCGCAGACCGCCGCCGCCCTGGGCTTCGCCGACCAGAGTCACCTGGGTCGCTGGTTTCGCCGCGCCTATGGCCTGACCCCGGCGGCCTATCGCGCGCGTTGCTCGAATCTTCCAGACCGCTAGCGGCAGGCTTGCGACCCTGGGGCTCCCTCCAAACCGGGAGTCTCCCATGTCCCTGTTGCCCTTCCTGCTGTTCGCCCTGGTCGCCTCCATCACCCCCGGACCGACCAATGTGCTCATCCTCGGCCACAGCGCCCGCCACGGCGCCCGGGCCAGTCTGCCCCTGGTGCTGGGCGGCAGCCTGGGCGCGGTGGCCCTGGTCCTGGTGGTGGGCTTCGGTCTCGGCCAGACCCTGGCCCGACATCCGGACTGGCAGCGCGGCCTGGCCTGGGCCGGGGTGCTCTGGCTGAGCTGGCTGGCCTGGCAACTGGCCCGCGCCGGCGCGCCCGCGGTGGCGGACGACAGCGCCCACCTGGGCTTCAGCCGTACCGCGGGCCTGCAGGTGCTCAACCCCAAGAGCTGGAGCATGGCGCTGGCGGTGGTCACCGTCTATGCCGAGCCCGGCGCCGACCTCTGGCGGCAGGTGCTGGTCCTGGCCTTGGTGTTCCTGCTGGTGTCAGTGCCCTGCCTGGGTCTCTGGGCGCTGCTCGGCCGGGTCGCGGCGCGCCACCTGAAATCGAACCGCGCCTGGCGTGGTTTCAACCTGGGGATGGCGGCGCTGTTGCTCGCCTCGGCCTGGGCGACGGTGGTCTAACGCAACAGGCAGTAGCGGATCAGCGCCTTTTCCACGCTCTGCTTCTGCCTGAGCACCAGCAGTACCACCACCGCCTGCTCTGTAGTCTTGATCTCGTAAAAGACCCGGAAGCCGTCATGATTGAATTCACGGTAATGCAGGACGCCCAATTCACTAGCCTGGCGGCTGACGGGAAAAGCCAAGGGCACTGCTGGTAGCTGGCTCTCGACGGCGTCGATCAGCCCGGTGATCCTGGCAAGCGCATTCTGCTGGTTGCTGTGATCGGTCAGATGATGGACCTGATCTTCGAGGCTGAGAACAGCGCATTCAGTAAAACGTAGAGCCAGGTTCATTCAATCTCCAGAGAAACGCCCAGCCAAACGATCTTTTACCTGCGTAGCAGTCTGGTACTGCCCCTCGTTGTCCTCACGCGAGCTCATGGCTAGAAGCTTGACCAGGGCAATGGCCTCGTCGCGACGTTTGCGCTCCTCGTAGGACTCGATGACATACGCCGGTACCCCGTTCTGGGTGACGACCATGGGTTCGTGAAGATCGAGATTGGCCGCGTGGCGCTTCAGATAACTGATGGTTTCGGTTTTCATCGGATGTCCTCCTGAGCTGAAAGCCTGAGCTTCCCTTCCAGAGGGATGGCACAGGCGTCATGGCATGGCCATTAGCTTATCGATGGCACAGTAAAAAACCAAATACAGACCAAATAAAGACTAAACGGGTTTATAGATCAGACTGGCACGCCATGCTGATCCCGAAAATTCTCTTCCAAGTGCTCCAGCCAGGCGCGCACCGCCGGCAATTGGCCACGGCGGTGCGCATAGGCGGCCTGGAGATGGCCACCGGGGATCGACCAGTCCGGCAGCAGGCGTTGCAGGCGGCCCTCGGCCAACTCGGCCTGACAATAGGGCAACGGCAGCAGGGTGTAGCCGAGTCCGGCCAGGGCGGCGGCCTTGCGCACGCCGAAATCATCGATGCCCAGGCGCGCTTCCAGTATCAGCTCGCGACGTTCGCCCTGAGGTCCTGCCAGACGCAGGTGTACCTTGCGATCCACCTCCAGGGCGCCCAGCAAGGGTAGGCCTAGCAAGGCCTCCGGGGTATCCAGCCGTCGCCCGGCGAGCAGTTCGGGTGCCGCCACCAACACCACGGAAGCCTGGCGCAGCCGCCGCACCACCAAGCCTGGCTCTTCGTCGTCGACGTCCCGCACGCGCATGGCGACGTCCACCCCTTCGTTGATGATGTCCACCCGCCGGTTGACCAGCAGCATGTCCAGCTGCACCTGGGGATAGCGGGTAAGAAACCGCGTCACCACCTCGGGAAGATACTGCTGCGCCAGGGCCACCGGGCAGGACACTCGTAGCGGTCCACGCGGCTCGCTGGACAGGCTGGCGGCGGTTTCGGCGGCGCTTTCCGCCTCGCGCAACAGCGCCTGGCAGTGCACCAGATAGCGCTCGCCCAGGGTGGTGAGGGTCAGGGTGCGGGTGGTGCGCTGCAACAGGCGCGCGCCCAGCCGAGTCTCCAGCTCGGCGATGCGGCGGGACAGCCGCGACTTGGGAATGCCCAGCAGCCGCCCGGCGGCGGCGAAGCCACCGGCCTCCACCACCTTGGCGAAGTAGGCGAGGTCATTGAGATCTTGCATGGGCGATTGTCCTATCCATGGGACGATGCATCGCATTTTAGCCGTCTAATCAGGAGATCGTCTTATCGGTAGTCTGGGCTCATCTCTCAAGACCCTACAGGACCACCGCCATGAAACTCCTGCACATCGACTCCAGCATCCTCGGCGATCACTCCGCTTCCCGCGCCTTGACCGCCAAGGTCGTTGACGCGCTCAAGGCCGCCACGCCGGGTCTGGAGGTCATCTACCATGACCTCGCCCACGACGCCCTCGGGCACTTCTCCGGCGCCAGCCTGGCCGCTGGGGCCACCCCGGCCGAGCTGCGCAGCGCCGAACAGCGCGACGAAGCGGAGCGCAATGCCCGCGCCCTACAGGAATTCCTCGCCGCCGACGTACTGGTGCTGGGTGCGCCCATGTACAACTTCACCATTCCGACCCAGCTCAAGGCCTGGATCGACCGCATCACCGTGGCCGGTACCACCTTCCGCTACAGCGAAGCCGGTCCGGAAGGCCTGTGTGGCGACAAGAAGGCGATCATCGTCGCCACCGCGGGCGGCATCCATGCCGGCAAGCCCACCGGCATCGCCCACGAGGACTATCTGCAGCTGCTGCTGGGCTTTCTCGGCATCACCGACATCCAGATCGTTCGCGCCGAAGGCCTGGCCTATGGCGACGAAGCCAAGAACGCGGCCCTGGCCAGCGCCGAGCGGCAGATCGCCGACCAGTTCGCCTAGGGTCAGGCACCCTCACCCCCGGCCCCTCTCCCTGAGGGGGAGGGGAGCAGAGCGGTCCTCGGCTTTGCAGGGTGAGTTTGAATAAGCCTGAAGCGTCTTTTATTGCTAGCGCTAGCCCGGCCTCAGCCTTGGGGCGCCAAGGGGAAGGATCCTTGGGGCCCCGGGCATGGAACCTCAGCCGGCACTCCATCCCGCTCTTCCCCCTCTCCCTCTGGGACAGGGCTAGGGTGAGGGCAAGGCCCCGTCTCAGCTGAACCCTACCACCGGATGCGGCACATAGGGCGCTTCCAGGGCGGCGATCTCTTCGTCGCTCAGGTGCAGCTCCAGCGCCGCCACCGCGTCTTCCAGATGCTGCGGCTTGGAGGCGCCGACGATGGGCGCGTCGATGCCCGGCTTCTGCAGCAGCCAGGCCAGCGCCACCTGAGCGCGCGGTACGCCGCGGACTTCGGCGATGCGGGCTACGGCGGCGACGATCTGCTGATCGGATTCCTCGCTGGCGGTATAGAGGGTCTTGCCGAAGGCATCGCTTTCGGTACGCGCCGTGCTGGCGTCCCAGTCGCGGGTCAGGCGACCACGGGCCAGCGGGCTCCAGGGGATCACGCCAATACCGGCATCGCGGCACAGCGGCAGCATCTCCCGCTCCTCTTCGCGGTTGAGCAGGTTGAGGTGGTTCTGCATGGTGGCGAATCTGGTCCAGCCATGGCGCTCGGCGGTGTGCAGCGCCTTGGCGAATTGCCAGGCGTACATGCTGCTGGCGCCGATGTGCAGCGCCTTGCCGGCCTTGACCACGTCGTGTAGGGCCTCCAGGGTCTCCTCGATGGGCGTGTGATAGTCCCAGCGATGGATCTGGTAGAGATCGACATGGTCGGTGCCCAGGCGCTGCAGACTGGCGTCGATGGCGGCGAAGATGGCCTTGCGCGACAGGCCGCCGACATTGGGTCTGTCACGCAACGGGAAGTACACCTTGGTCGCCAGCACGATCTCCTCGCGCACGGCGTTGGCCTTGAGGAAGCGGCCGACGATCTCTTCGCTGGTGCCGTCGGAGTAGCTGTTGGCGGTGTCGAAGAAGTTGATGCCCAGATCCAGGGCCTTCTTCAGCAGCGGCTGGCTCTGATCTTCCGGCAGGGTCCAGGGATGATTGCCGCGCTCGGGCACGCCATAGGTCATGCAGCCGAGGCAAAGGGGCGAAATCTTCAGACCGGTGCGGCCGAGAGTGCGATAGTTCATGAGGGCCTCCAGGGATGGTCGAAAGAGGTTGACCACGCAGTTCCCGGATCGACTGCAACGAACTTACCGGCTGCCGCCTGGTTCTAGATGGATTCCTAACCTACAACCGGAGACGCTCCATGAAGAAATATGCTTCCGCGGTCTGGCAAGGCGGTCTGAAGGATGGCAAGGGCCATATCTCCACCGAGAGCGGTGCGCTCAAGGACAATGCCTACGGCTTCAACACCCGTTTCGAAGGCACGCCGGGCACCAATCCCGAAGAATTGATCGGCGCAGCCCATGCCGGCTGCTTCTCCATGGCCTTCTCCATGCTGCTGGGCCAGAACGGCCTGACTCCCGAGCGGATCGAGACAAAGGCCGACGTGACCCTGGACAAGGTCGGTGATGGCTTCGAGATCACCACCATCGATCTGACCATGAAGGCCAAGATCCCCGGTGCCACCCAGGAACAGTTCACCACCATCGCCAACCAGGCGAAGGAAGGCTGCCCGGTGTCCAAGGTGCTCAAGGGCGCCAAGATCAACCTGAACGCCACGCTCGAAGGCTAAGGGTCTGAGGCGTCTGCCGATGCCGCTCCGGCATCGGCAACACCCTGTTCCAGAGCCTGTTCGCCGAGCTGTCCGCAAGTCGCTAGACTGCTCCGACCCCGCTTTCGGAGAGTACGATGAACGACTCCATCTTCATGACCCTCTTTTCCATCCTCGCCGTGTTGCTATTGGGCGGCGGCATCTACGGTTGCGTGATCCTCAACCGCCAACGCAAGGACATCGAGAAGAACGACAGCGAAGGCTAGGCCGGTCGCCGACCTGCCAGGTAACGCACGCCCGTGGGGCCGAAGACCTCGGAATGCGTCTCCTGGGCGGCGAGCTGAAAGATGTCACCGACGCCGTAGTGGCGTTCGCCAGCGGCGCTGCGGATACGCAGCTCACCTTGGATTACCAACGCCCTGGCTTCGAAGGGGTGGGCATGAGGGTCCAGCCTGCCCAGGGCATCGCGCTCGACCAGTACCGGTGGCTGGAAACCCTCGCGGGCAAGTTGCTCGATAAAGGTGGCCTGGTCCATGGATGCTCCTGACGCCAAGAAGGGATGATCAGCGCCCAGGCTAGGCGCCTCACCTCTTCGCAGCCAGTGCAAAGGCACTATGAGGAGCCTTGGCTATGGCTATGGCCAGCTTCGAGGCAAGGACGCCATGGATACCTCGGCCAGCCGAGGTTCCACGTGGAGCATCAGCGCTCCAGCTTGCGCTCGACCTCGGCGTTCTTGCGCTTGAGCGCCTCGGCTTCCTGTTCCTTGGTCTTGATATCGGTGGGCGTGAGGACCTTGTCGATGCCATCGGTCGGCGTCGATTCCGGCTGCTCCATGTCTTTCTTCACCACATCCACGGGGTGTCCCGCTTCATCGAGCGCGGGTTCGTTGGGTGGGGTCTTGCCCAGGTGGGCATCGGAACGCTGGTCACTCATGGCAGGCTCTCCTAGATAGGGTCCTTCTTTCGAGCGCAACGACCGCCACGGAGTTCGCCCGCCGCTCAACTACAAATACGGACGCGCTCCAGATAGGCCAGCAGTTGCGCCTGCTCGGTCGCATCCAGGGGCGCGAAGACCGCTTCCAGCGCCTGGGTCCGGGGCGCCTGGGCCTGATCCAGGGCCTGGCGCCCCTGCTCTGTCAGGTGCACCAGCAGAGCGCGGCGATCCTGGGGATGGGGCTCGCGGCGGACCAGGCCGTCACGCTCCAGGGCGTCGAAGGCATCGGTCAGGGTGCGTGGCGCATGGCGCAGTTGTTCGGCGACCTCGCCCGGGCGGCAGGGTCCCAGGCGTTCCAGCACCTTGAGCACCTTGTAGCGGGCAAAGGAAAGTCCAGAGGCCTTGAGGGTCTCATCCAGTTGTTGGCGCATCTGCCGTTTCAGATCCATCAGGGCTTCGGCAATGGCGGCGGCGGTTGACATGACAACTACTTACCTCGAATATAGTGAGGAACCTCAATGAATGGTACCTCCGCAATGGCGACATCTTTTCACAGCCGCGAGGGCGATGCCAGTGCCCCTCACCTGTTCCAGCGCGTGCGCTTCGACCTCAAGCGCCGCTGGGCGACCGTCGTTCGCCGCGAAGCGCTCGGTGGTGACCTCCTGCGCCTGACCTTTGGCGGCAGCGACCTGGCCGACTTCCAGAGCGCGGCCTTCGACGAGCACGTGAAGCTGTTCGTCCCCGCCGACACCACCCCGATCCGCGCCGCTAGCCCCGAGCAGCTGGTCGGTCGGCACTACACGCCGCGCCACTACGACGCCGCGCGCGGCGAGTTGGCCATCGACTTCTATCTGCATGAAGCCGGGGTGCTGACCACCTGGGCACGCCAGGCGCAGCCCGGTGCCGAGCTGATCATCGGTGGCCCCAAGGGCGCCCTGGTGCCACCTGAGGACTTCGACTGGTACCTGCTGGCCGGTGACGAGACCGCCCTGCCCGCCATCGCCCGCCGCCTGGAGCAGCTGGCCGCCGGCGTCCGGGTCCAGGTCGTCGCCGAAGTGGCTCGTCCAGGCTTGGAGATCGCCCTGTCGACGGCCGCCGCCGCCGAGATCCGCTGGGTCTATCGCGAAACCGAGGCCGATGCCTTGGTGCAGGCCCTGGAGCAGCTGGAGTTGCCCGCGGGCGAAGGCTATGCCTGGATCGCCGGTGAGGCGACCCAGGCCCGCGCCGCGCGGCAGGCGCTGCTGGCCAAGGGTCTGCCGCGGGACTGGGTCAAGGCCGCCGGCTACTGGAAGCTCGGCGAGAGCGACCAGCATGTGAAGGTCGAGGATTGACTACCAGCGCCCCCCTCGCCGATGGCCTGCCGCGACCCCGACGCTACCGGGCGGTCGCCGCCCTGCTGCTGGCCATCAGCATGACGGTGCTGGACAGCGGCATCGCCAACCTGGCGTTGCCCAGCATCGCCGAGGCCCTGGAGGTCTCGGCCGCTGCGGCGGTGTGGATCGTCAGCGCCTATCAGCTGAGTCTGGTCGCCCTGCTGTTTCCGCTGGCCGCGGTGGCCGAGCGCCACGGCCTGCGTCCGGTATTCGCCGTCGGGGTCGGCATCTTCGGCCTGGCTTCCCTGGGCTGTGCCCTGGCGCCGGATCTGGCCAGCCTGGTGGCTGCCCGAGCGCTGCAGGGGGTCGGCGCCGCCGCCATCATGTGCGTCAGCGCCGGCATCGTGCGGCTGTCCTATCCGCACGCGCGCCTGGGTCGCGGCATCGCCATCAACGCCCTGTGCGTAGCCCTGGGTTCGGCGGCCGCGCCCAGCCTGGGCGCGGCCATCCTGGCGCTGGGCGGCTGGCCCTGGCTGTTCGCGATCAACGTACCCCTGGCCATCCTGGTCGGCCTACTAGTGCGCAACCTGCCCGACAGCCCCCACGCGCAACGCCGTCTCGATCCCGTCAGCGTGCTGCTCAACGCCCTGCTGTTCTGCGCCGGCATCGGCGGTCTGGAGCGGCTCGGCGGCGCGCCGCTGCAGGGGGTGGCCCTGTTGTTGCTGGCCGCGGCCAGTCTGGTGCTGCTGGTGCGTCGCGAGCGCGGCCTGCCGGCGCCCCTGCTTCCAGTGGACCTGCTGGGGCTGCCGGCCATGCGCCATTCGGTGCTGGCCTCGGTCTGCTCCTTTGCCGCGCAGATGCTCTGCTTTCTCGCCCTGCCCTTCTATCTGCAGCACCAGCTCGGACTGGTGCCCTTGCAAGTGGCCCTGTTGATGCTGGCTTGGCCGCTCACCGTGGCCGTCTCGGCGCAAGTGGCCGGGCGGCTGGCCGACCGCCATCCGCCGCAGCGGCTGTGCATGCTCGGGGGGCTGGGGATCGCTCTAGGGCTGGCGGCGGCCGCGGTAATGCCGCTGGAACACTCCACCACGCTGCTGGTTCCCTGCCTGATCGTCGGGGGTGTTGGCTTCGGCTTCTTCCAGGTGCCCAACAACAGGATCATGCTGACCGCTGCCCCGCTCGGTCGCAACGGTGCCACCGGCGGCGTCCAGGCCACCGCCCGGCAGACTGGCATGGCCCTGGGCGCCGCGGCCCTGGCGCTGCTGCTGCATCTGGATGGCGGCCTGGCGCCGCGGCTGGGACTGGCCCTGGCGGCAGCGCTGGGTCTGGTCACCGCCTGGTCCAACTGGCGGGCACCGCGCTAGGGCTGCGATGTTGCCTGGTCGAGCAGTGCCCTGAGCGCCTGCTCGCGTTCGGCCGCCGGGCGTTCGCCCAGCAGCCGGACCCGGTGGAAGAACGCCGGCCAGTTGCCCGGGTGCTGCCGATAGAGGGCGGCAAAGGCCGGCACCCACTGTTCGTACAGGCCATAGGGCACCAGCCGCGCGTTGTTGAGTGGCTGGCTCATCCAGCCATCGAAGCGACGCTCCTCACGCCAAGCCGGGGTGGCGCGCAGGCGCTGATAGTCAGCACGCAATTGGGCGAAACGCCGAGCCTTGGCCGCGCGCATGGCCACCGACACCAGCGGCTGGGCATAGAGCCTGGCTAGGTCGTCGCGGGTGGTCAGCAGCAGGGCGCGAAATTGCTGGTAGCGGGCCTCGCGCCCAGCGTCCGGCGGCGGCAGGCCACGACTGGCGCGCCATTGTCGCAGACCTTCGCCCTCGACGAAGGTGGCGTAGGATTCGTTGAAGGCAGTATCGCCGGGCAGATAGAAGCGCTGGTGGGCCAGCTCGTGGAAGATCGTGGCCGCCACCTGGTCGTCGTCCCAGCGCAGCATGCTGCTGAGCAGCGGATCGCTGAACCAGCCCAGGGTCGAATAGGCCGGCACGCCGCCGACGTAGGTGTCCTGACCCTGCGCCTGCAGCCGCTGCGCCTCAGCTCGGGCCTTGGCTTCCCGGTAGTAGCCGCGATAGGCTACGCAACCGGCGATGGGAAAGCAGTGGGTGGTGGGTCGGGTGGAGAATTCGGCGGTGGCGAAGACATTCCACAGCACGAAGGGTCGCTTGAGTTCGACGAAACTGCGATAGCTGGCGTTGTCCGGCAGAGCCAATTCGGCACTGGCGAAGCGTCGAGCCGCTGCGGCGGCAGCGAGGCGTTCGCGCAGGGCGACGGGCCGCGCGGGATCGGCAACGACCGTCGCAATGGGCTCGCGATCACGGATCAGCGCCCACTGGCCCTGTACCATCTGAGCGTAGTACCCGACCGAGGTACAACCGCTCAGTCCGATCAAGAGGGACAGCAGCGCCAGCCAACGGCTCGCGCGTTGCGCAGGCAGGGTGCCTGACTGGGTGGCGCACCCTTCCCTGCCCGGAGTTGTAGCCGTCATGCGTAGACTGTGCCTGCTGTTGCCTGTGCTGTTCCTGGGGGGCTGTTCCCTGTGGCCGTTGCCCAAGCCCGATCCGGCGCAGGCCTGGATCGATCTGGACAGCGACGGCAAGGCCAAGCTGGAAGCCCTGCGCGCCGATCGCAAGGATCTCGAAGACAAACGCTACTTCCAGGTCTGGCCAGGAAACCACGATCTGCAGGTACGCTACCAGTTCGAGGTGAAGCCCACCAACATCGGCGCCCAGGTGGCCGATCCGCTGGCGCGCACCTGCCTGGTGACCCTCAACTACAAGGCCTTCGCCGCGGGCGAGCGCTATCGCCTGGAAGCCGGCCAGACCGGTTGGCGACCCTGGGCGCGCCTCTATGACGAGCGCAACCAGGAAGTGGCGCGCAGCACTGCCAGTCGTTGCGGCGACGTGTAGACTCGGCTGATCTCCCTGTCGCGAGTCGACGTCCATGCGTCTGCGCCTGCTGCTTCCTCTGCTGCTGCTGCTCGGCGGCTGCACCACGCCGCTGCCCCCGGCCGATCCCCAGCAGGCGTGGGTCGATCTGGAGCTGCGCGAACCCGCGGTAGGCGCCTCGCTGCTGGCCGAGTCCCAGGATGGCAGACGTCTCGACGACGGCCGCTATTTCCAGCTCGCCCCTGGCAGCCACAGCCTCAAGGTGAGCTATCGCTACGAACTCTATGGCGGCAGTGGCTTCGGACCACGTTTCGGCTGGAACGAACCTCTGCAGATCCAATGCTATCTGGAACTGGACTACGGGAATTTCCAGGCCGGCCGGCGCTATCGACTGGCGGCCGAACACACCTTCGGCCAGGGCGAGATCACCCTCTACGACGGCCAGCGCGAACTGGTGAGCTCCCAGCGGGGCATCTGCTCGCCCTTCTGACCCCCGTCGCCAGGGAGGGCGAGCGGGTCAGCCCAGGACCCGCTAGGCGGGTACGCTGACCCAATCATCCTGATCGCGATCCTGGCTGCGACGCGCGACCGGGCGACCCTTCTGCTCGCGCAGCTGGCGACTCATGCGCAGGAAATCCTCGCGTTCCATCCAGCGCGGCGCGGGCTGGGCAAGGGACAGAGCTTGGCGAATCCGGGCGAACGGCGACATGGCATTACCCTCTTGGCTAAATACTGTATGCGCAAACAGTACTAAGCCAAGCGCAACTGTACAAGCATCCAGCGGATGAACGGTTCGTCCTCCGGGCCGAGGATCAGTCGTTGCGCTGATAGAGGATCTTGTGGGTACCGTTGGCGCAGCTGCCCACCACCATGTTGGGATCGCGTACCTCGGCGTTGGGAACCGCTTCGAGGGTATAGGCGGTCACCCCGGCCGACTGGATCTTGACCTCGATCTCGGCCTTGAGCTGGTCGCAGGAGAGGGGTTCGGCCAGCGCAGCCGTGCTCAACAGGGCGGTACAGCAGAGTAGCGATAGACGCAGCATGGCGATTTTCCTTGGCGTGATGACCTCTCAGGCTTGGACGCCCGAGCTGTGGCGATGTTCTCAGCGCGATCCTTTGGCCAGCGAAGCGGTGGAACCTGGAACCCGAACGGTCTTTCCGATGGTCATTCCTTGCCGTGAAGTGCCCCCATGTTCCAGTGGTTGAAAGACAACTCTCAAGTCCTCACGCTCTTCGCCCAGTGCTGCACCCTGGGCGTCTGGGTGCTCTATGCCCAGCTCTTGCTCAACAACTACAAGCGCCAGCGCCAGCCGCGCCTGATCATCAACCGCGGCGCCGGCAAGGGCGTGGGCGCCCTTTGCCTGCTGTCGAACATGAGCGCCGAGCCGGTGTTCATCAACCAGCTCACGGTGATCCTCAAGACCAACCGCGAGACGCTCTACACCGATGTCACCGATATCCGCGAGAGCGGCCAGGATGACTTCGATCCCGATCTGGTGCTGGGCGAGGCGACCCACCAGGGACCGCTCAACACCGGCGACTTCACCCACATCGGCACCTTCCAGGGCCTGATCCGCCGCGCCGCCGAGCACAACGGCCTGACCCTGGACAACCACCGGCCGCCCGAGGGCTGGGTGTTCGAGGGCCTGGAGATCCGCGCGGTGGCCTTCTATGGCTCGGATCACGATCCCATCGGGGTGCGCCGGCGCTTTCGCCTGGGCCAGCACGACGGCAACTATTGTGCGCTGATCGCCGAGGACTGGCAGACCCAGCAGCTGACCTCGCGCCGTCAGCGGCGCATGGTGCAAAACGACTGGATGGTCGACATGGAACCCAAGGCTCAGCCAAAGAACCAGTAGCAGATCAGGATCGATGCCGTGACCCCGGTGAATTCCGCCAGCAGGGCGCAGCCCACCGCATGGCGGGCGCGCTGGATGCCCACCGCACCGAAGTACACCGCCAGCACATAGAAGGTGGTCTCGGTACTGCCCTGGATGGTGGCCGCTACCAGCGCCGGAAAGCTGTCCACGCCATGGGTCTGCATGGTCTCGATCAGCAGGGCGCGGGCGGCGCTGCCGGAGAAGGGTTTGACCAGCGCGGTGGGCAGGGCCTCGACGAAGCGGGTGTCCCAGCCGAGAAAGGTCACTGCATGGCGGATGCCTTCGAGAATGGCCTCCAGGGCGCCGGAGGCGCGCAGCACCCCCACCGCGCAGAGCATGGCCACCAGGTAGGGCAAGAGCGACTTGGCGACGTCGAAACCTTCCTTGGCGCCTTCGACGAAGGCTTCGTAGACCGGCACCTTGCGCAGGGCGCCCAGGATCATGAACGCCAGGATGATGCCGAACAGGGTCAGGTTGCCGAGCAGCGATGACAGTCCGGCCAGCGCCGTGGCGGTCAGGGTGAAGAGAAAGGCGACGAAGACGCCAAAGGCCAGGGCGCCCCCGCCGATCCAGGCCAGCACCACCGGATCCCAGAGTTTCAGCCGCTGCATGAAGGCCACCGAGAACAGCCCCACCAGGTTGGCGCAGGTGTGGGCCAGCAGGATCGGCAAGAACACCAGGGTCGGGTCCGGCGCGCCCTGCTGGGCCCGGTACATGAACACCGTCACCGGCAGCAGCGTCAGCGAGGAGGCGTTGAGCACCAGGAAGAGGATCTGCGCATTGCTCGCGGTGGTGCTGCTGGGGTTGAGCTCCTGCAGCGCGCGCATGGCCTTGAGGCCGATGGGGGTGGCGGCGTTGTCCAGGCCCAGCCCGTTGGCGGCGAAGTTGAGGGTGATCAGCCCCAGTGCCGGATGACCGCGCGGCACCTCTGGCATCAGCCGGGCGAACAGCGGGCCGAGCAACCGCGCCAGGGCGTCCACCAGTCCGGCTTTCTCGGCGATGCGCAGGATGCCGAGCCAGAGGGTCAGGGTGCCGAACAGCAGCACCATGACCTCCACCGACAGCTTGGCCATGGCGAACAGGCTCTCCACCATGGCGGCGAAGACCCCGGCGTTGCCAGCCACCAGCCACTGGCCGAAGGCGCTGATCCCGGCGACGATGAAGAAGCTCAGCCACAACCCGTTGAGCATCGGTGTTCTCCCGGCAAAACGGCGATGATAACCGTAGCGTCCGCTCCCTGCAGGGACGTCGTTCAGGCGGTGGTCATCGCTGTCGGGTTATTCTCTGACCTTTCACGCAAGCTGCTGGAGTCCGCCCATGCGTCTGTCCGTTCTAGCCCTGCCGCTGGTGCTCGCCGCCAGCCCGGTCTTCGCCTTCAACCTCAACGACGCCGTCAACGCCTACAACAGCGCCAATGGCAACAACAACGCCAAGGCCACCGCCGCGGCGGCCGCCACGCCCCAGGCCCAGGGCCTGCTGCAGGCGCTGACCACCCAGCTCAATGTCACCCCGCAGCAGGCGGTGGGCGGCACCGGCGCCCTGCTCGGCCTGGCCAAGAATCAGCTGGTGGGCAACGACTATCGCCAACTGGCCAAGGCCGTGCCGGGACTGGACCAGCTGGCCGGCGCCAACGCCACCGGCGGCCTGGCGCAACTGGGTGGGCTGGGCAGTCTGCTCGGCGGGGGTGGCCAGGACGCCAAGCAGAGTCCGCTGGGCAGCCTGCTGGGCAATGTCGACAGCCGCCAGGACGTCGACAAGACCTTCAACGCCCTGGGCATGAACAGTGGCATGACCAGCCAGTTCGCCCAGGTGATCCTCGGCTATCTCGGCAAGCAAGGCACACAGCCCTCCCTGCTGAGCACCCTGGGCAATGTCTGGGGCCTGTGACGGCGCCCCGCGCTGGCTGACCCACGTGGCGGCCAGCCAGGCACCGGATTACCGGGAGGCACCGCTCGGCTGGCTCTATGCAGACCGCGGTTCGCTCACCGAACGGCTGACCGCCCTCAGTGGCGGGCGCTTCGCCGTCGAGGTGATCGCCCAGGGCTGGCAGCCCCTGCGCCTGGACGAGAGCCAGGCGCTTGAGGTCCCGGCGGCCAGCCCCGGCTGGGTGCGCGAGGTCTGGCTGCGCGGTGGCGGCGAGGCCTGGGTCTTCGCCCGCAGCGTGGCGGCGCGCACGGCCCTGGAAGCGGCGGATTTCGATCTGGCGGCGCTGGGCGAGCGGCCCCTCGGCCACTGGCTGTTCCAGGCGCCGGCCTTCGTTCGCGGGCCGCTGGAGGCCTGTCGCTATCCGCTGACCTGGCTGCCCGCAGGGGCGGCAGCAACGCCCTGCTGGGCCCGGCGCTCGGTGTTCCGGCGCGGCCCCCTGGCGATCCTGGTGGGCGAGGTCTTCCTGCCGGCCTTCTGGCCCCACGCCGGGCGCGAAGGCTAGCCGAATCATCAGCGTGGCAGCGTTGGCGCCACGGGGCCCCTATAATCGTCGGGCCCTTCGCCACGCAGTCGTCCGATGAAAAAGCACGCCTCCCGCCCCCGTGATCGCCGTCCTGCCGCCACCCGCGGCCCCGAGCCCAGTGCCCGGGTCATCGCCACGCGCCCCCGTCGCGAGCGCATCTGGGACTTCGTCCAGCTGACCCGACTGGACCGGCCCATCGGCATCTATCTGCTGCTCTGGCCCACGCTCTGGGCGCTGTGGATCGCCGCCGAGGGCGTGCCGAGCCTGAAGAATCTGCTGATCTTCGTGCTCGGCGTGGTGCTGATGCGATCGGCCGGCTGCGTGATCAACGACTTCGCCGACCGCAACTTCGACGGCCACGTCGCCCGCACCAAGAATCGCCCCCTGGCCACCGGACGTATCTCGCCCAAAGAGGCCCTGCTGTTCTTCGCCGTGCTGGTGCTGCTCAGCTTCGGCCTGGTGCTCTGCACCAACGCCACCACCGTCTGGCTATCCTTCGGCGCCCTCGGCGTGGCGGCGCTCTATCCCTTCATGAAGAGATACACCTACTACCCCCAGGCGGTGCTGGGCGCGGCCTTCTCCTGGGGCATGCCCATGGCCTTCACCGCCGAGACTGGCGAGCTGCCGGCGGCGGCCTGGCTGCTGTTCGTCGCCAACGTGATCTGGACGGTGGGCTACGACACCTACTACGCCATGGCCGACCGCGAGGACGATCTCAAGATCGGCGTGAAGTCCACCGCCATCCTGTTCGGCGATGCCGACCGGGTGATCATCGCCACCCTCCAAGGCCTCACCCTGCTCTGCCTGGCGCTGGCCGGCGGTCGCTTCGGCCTGGGCCTGCCCTTCTACCTGGGCCTGGTGGTGGCGGCGGGCTGCTTCGCCTGGGAATTCCACGTCACCCGCAATCGTGATCCCCTGGTGTGCTTCAAGGCCTTCCTGCACAACCACTGGGCGGGTCTGGCGATCCTCGTCGGGATCATCGCCGACTACGGGCTGCGCTGAGCCGAGGTGCCCGCGGCGGCATCGGCCACCACCTCCGGCAGCGCCTCGGGCTGCGCTGCCGGCACCGCCCGGGCCTGCTTGGCCTTGGACGCCTTGCGGCTCTGCTGCCAGGCCACCGCCAGGCCGCTGGCACAGATGATGAGGATGCCGATCAGCGCGCCGCTGTCCGGTACATGGCCGAAGACGAAATAGCCGATGATGCCGGCGGTGACGATCTGGCCATAGCTGAAGGGCGCCAGCAACGCCGGCGGCGCGTAGCGGAAGGCCTGGGTCAGCAGCAGATGACCGGACATGCCGAAGAAGCCGAGCAGGGCCAGCATGAAGCCGTGGCCCAGGGTGGGTATCTCCCAGAAGAAGGGCACCACGCTGCTCAGCACCAGGGTGTTGATGATGCCGGTGAGGAAGTTGCTGGTGGTGGGGCTGTCGATGCCGCTGAGCAGGCGCGTCAACAGCTGGTAGAGGCCAAAGCACACCGCCGAGCAGACCGGCAAGAGCACCGCCGGAGTGAACAGCTGGCCGCCCGGCCTGACGATGATCAGCACCCCGATGAAGCCGGCCAGCACCGCCGCCCACTGGCTGCGGGTCACGGTCTCCTTGAGCAGCGGCACCGACAGCGCCGTCACCATCAGCGGGGCGAGAAAGTTGACGGCGGTGGCCTCGGCCATGGGCAGGTAGCGCAGCCCGGTGGTGAAGAACAGGCTGCAGCCGATCAGGCACAGCGCCCTGAGCACCTGCAGCCCGGGCCGCTTGGTGCGGATCACCGCCAGCCCCGAGCGCGGGATGAAGATGCCCATCATCAGCAGGGTGTGGGAGAGGTAGCGGGCCCAGACAACCATGACCACCGGATAGAAGCCGGACAGGTACTTGGAGAGGGCGTCGTGGGAGGCGAACAGCCAGACCGCGAGACAGATCAGGGCGATGCCCTTGAGCGGCTGGTCGGCGAATCTCAGAGTGGGTCCTGCTGGGGCGCTCATTGGACTCCCGTGGTACTGACGGCGGTCCCTGACCGCCTGCGTGATCCGGCCGTCCTGCACGGCGGTCCGTCGGCATGGCCACCGACTTCGGGACATGGACCTCGACGCGAGTGGAGCGTGCCGTCGAGCAGCCGTCCTGTCGCCCTCAGGACCGCGATACCGGGCGATATTTCAATAGCTTACTAACTATGACCCGGCACGCAGCCGGGTCTTTCCCGAGCTTAGTCCAAGCGCCCCGTCGAGCTCAATGCGATTGTCCGACGACTTCGCTGACAGCGCGCACGAAGGCCTCGTCCGCCTCCAGCGCACCGGGGATCTGTTCGCGCAGATAGGCCACCCAGGTGCGGATCTTGGCATCCAGGTACTGCCGCGAGGCATAGAGGGCATAGGCGTTGAGCCGCTGCAGGCGATAGGCCGGCAGCACCCGCACCAGGCTACCATCGCGCAGGCCGTCCACTGCCGAATAGAGCGGCAGCACACCAATGCCCAGGCCCTGGCGCAGGGCCTCGGTCATGGCGTCGCCGACATTGACCTGGAAGGGGGTCTCGCCGATGCGATAGGTTTCCGGGCCGTTGGGACCCTCGAAGTGCCAGCGGTCGAAGGACACCACCGGGCTGATGAATCTCAGGCAGGCGTGGTTGGCCAGCTCCGCCGGCGTCTGCGGCTGGCCGTGTTCCTGCAGATAGGCGGGCGAAGCACAGAGGATGCTGTAGGTGTGGCCGATCTGCTGGGAGACGAAGCCGGAATCGGGCAACTCGGCCGCCACCACGATGGCCAGGTCGAAGCCCTCCTCCAGCAGATCGGGGATACGGTTGGCCATGGTCAGGTCGAAGCGCACCTCGGGATGCAGGGCGCGATAGCCGGCGATGGCGCGGATCACATAGTGCTGGCCGATGCCGGTCATGCTGTGCACCCGCAGCCGTCCCTCGGGCCGGGCCTGGGCATGACCGGCCTCGGCTTCGGCTTCCTCGACATAGGCGAGGATCTGCTCGCAACGCGCCAGGTAGCGCTGGCCGGCCTCGGTCAGGGCGATGCGTCTCGTGGTGCGGTGCAACAGGCGGGTACGCAGATGGGTTTCCAGATGGGCCACCGCCCGGGAGACATGGGCGGTGGTGGTCTGCAACGTCTGGGCCGCGCCGGTAAAGCTGCCGCTTTCCACCACGGCGACGAAAACGCGCATGTTGTGCAGGGTGTCCATGCCGCCTCGACAGTCTGACGAAAGCGCCATTTTCCACATTATTTCAGTATGTGAAACAAAGATTCGCCGGTTGGCGCGCTAATCGACCCTCCTGGAATTTTATAGAATCGTTAGCAGCCTAATGGTAACCCCAGCGGCCTCCTCGTCCGCTGGCGTCCTCTTCAGTTCCAGCTCATCCCGCCGACCCGCCGCGCTTCTCTGACGCGAATCCGGAGTATGGCCCTGTTGCAAACGGACCCCCAAGTGTCGCCTTTCTCTAGCAGAGCCTGGCCTGCGCTCACGGTGGTCGCCCTGGCGACCCTGCTGGCCGGCTGCATCGGTACCGGTCACAACGCGCCCCAGGCGCAGCGCCTCGACGATCAGGCGCTGGCCACCGACGCTGCCATCCGTGCCGCCGCCGGGCAGGCCGCCTGGCCCGAGCGCCAGTGGTGGCGCGCCTATAGCGATCCCCAGCTGGACGCCTGGATCAGCGGCGCCCTGGCCGACAACCCGCGCCTGGCTACGGCCGCCGCCCGGGTGCGCCGCGCCGAATCCCTGGCCGGCCTGACCGAATCCCGCGAGACCCTGCAGGTAGAGGCCAAGGGCGCCTTCAAGCGCTACAGCTGGCCCACCGACGGCTTCTATGGCCCCGGCGAGCTGGCCGACCGCACTACCTGGAACAACAATGCCGAGCTGGGTCTGAGCTACGCCCTGGACTTCTGGGGTCGCGAGCGTGATGCCAGCGCCCAGGCCCTGGACCAGGCCCACCAGGCCGCCGCCGAGGTACGCGCCGCCGAGCTGGAGCTGACCGGCAACATCGTCCGCAGCTATATCGGCTTCGCCCTGCACCATGACCAGCGCGACATCCTCGCCGCCACCCTGGAACAGCAGCGGCAACTGGCCGACCTGGCCCAGCGCCAGCTGGACGGTGGCCTCGGCACCCAGTTCGAGGTCAGCCAGGCGCGTGCCCTGCTGCCCGAGACCGAGCGTCAGCTGGAAGCCCTGGACGAGACCCTGGCGCTGGATCGCAACCAGCTCGCCGCCCTGGCGGGCAAGGGCCCGGGTGCCGGCGCCCGCCTGCAGCGACCGCGACTGACCCTGGGCGCCGCACCGCGCCTGCCCAGTGCCCTGCCACTGGAACTGGTCGGCAAGCGTCCCGACGTGGTGGCGCGCCGCTGGCAGATCGCCGCGGCGGCCAAGGGCGTGGACGTGGCCCGCGCCAGCTTCTATCCCAATATCGATTTGGTGGCCAACGTCGGCCAGTTCCTCACCCTGGGCCGTCTCAGCGAGATGCTGACCCACGCCAAGACCGGCTCCTTCATCGGCCCCGCCTTTTCGTTGCCGATCTATGACGGTGGCGCCCTGCGCGGACGCCTCGGCGCGGAATCGGCAGCCTACGACCTGGCCGTCAGCGCCTACAACCAGACCCTGGTGGACGCCCTCAAGGACATCTCCGATGCCCTGATCAAAGCCGACTCGGCGGCCAGGCAGGCCACCCTCGCCGACCAGGCCAGCCAGGAAGCCCAGCGCACCTACGACATCGCCCGCGAGGCTTTCCGTCGCGGCCTGACCGACTACCTGCACGTGCTCGACGCCCAGACCCGGCTGTTCGCCCAGCAGCGCATCACCGCCCAGGTGCACGCCCTGCGCCTGGCCGCCCAGGCCGGCGCCCTGGTCGCCCTCGGCGGCGGCGCGGACCTTGAACGCGGCCCAGGCGACCACGACCTGGTGCCGGCCCGCGTCGCCGTCGAGCGGGCCGCGCGGTGAGTACCCACGTTGCCACCCACTCGCCACTGCGCCAGGCCCTGGGCGCCTGGGCGCGCAGCGATGGCAGCCTCTGGCTGTACCAGGCCAAGGTGCTGCTCGCCGCCAGCCTGACACTCTGGCTGGCCATGCGCCTGCAACTGCCGCATCCGAGTTCGGCGGTGATCACCGTCTTCATCGTCATGCAGCCGCAGAGCGGCCAGGTCCTGGCCAAGAGCTTCTACCGGGTCATGGGCACCCTGCTGGGGCTGGCGGTGATGCTGGTGCTGATCGCCCTGTTCGCCCAGGAACGGGTGCCCTTCCTGATCTTCCTGGCCCTGTGGATCGGCCTCTGCGTGGCCGGTTCGGCGCGCTATCGCGACTTTCGCAGCTATGCCTGCATGCTGGCCGGCTATACCGCCGCCCTGATCGGCATTCCCGCCGCCGTGAACGCCGACACCGCCTTCATTTCGGCGGTCATGCGGGTGCTGGCCATTACCCTGGGGGTGCTCTGCAGCGGCGCGGTGAGCGCGGCGGTCTTTCCGCAGACCAGCGCCACGGCCATGCGCGCGACCCTCTATCGGCGCATGGGCGGCTTCGCCGGGCTGGCCGCCGATGTCCTGCGTGGCCGCCTCGACCGCGCCACCCTGGAAGCCGCTGGCGTGCGCCTGGCGGCCGAGGCCGTGGGGCTGGAAAGCCTGCGCAGCGCCTCGGCCTTCGAAGACCCGCACATGCGCATGCGCAGCGGGCGCCTGGCCCGTTTGAATGCCGAATTCATGGGTCTGACCACCCGCCTGCATGCCCTCAGCCGGCTGTTGATGCGCCTGCGCGAGCGCGACGCCCAAGTGCCCCTGGCGGCCCTCGAACGCCTCTGGGCGCCGCTGCTGGAGGTGTTCGAGGAATGGCGTGGCCAGGCGCTCACCGACCGTGCTGCCCTGGCGGCGGCGGCGCGTCTGGAACAGCTGCACCAGGGTCTGCGCCCGCGCATTCGCGCCTTGCGTGCCGAGTTGCCGCCCCTGAGCGAAGCCGACCGGCGCGACTTCGAGACCGCCGTGGAGCTGCTCTTTCGCTTCACCGGCGAATGGCACGGCTATCTGCAGACCCACGCCTCCCTGGCGGCGCCGCGACACAGCCGCGAGCAGTGGAAGCCGCGCTTCGTGGCCAAGGCCAATGCCCTGGGCGCCGCGGTCACCGGCATCCGCAGCGCCTTTCTGGTGCTGGTGCTGGGCGCGTTCTGGATCGCCAGCGCCTATCCCAGTGGCGGCATGCTGGCGCTCAACGCCGCGGCGGTCTCGGCGCTGGCCTCGGCCTCGCCCGATCCCAAGCGCACCGCCCTGCAGATGGCCGTTGGCGCCAGTGGCGGCGTGGTGCTGGGCTTCTTCCTGACCTTCTTCGTCTTTCCCTGGATCACCGGCCTGCCGCTGCTGCTGCTGACCCTGGCACCGGTGTTCATGCTGGGCACCTGGATTTCCCTGCGGCCGGGCTGGATGGGCTATGGCCTGGGTTGCCTGGTGTTCTTCTGCTTCACCTCGATCCCCGACAATCCGCCGGTCTACGACGCCTACGCCTTCATCAACAACGGCATCGCCGTGGTCTTGTCGATGGTGATCACCGCGGCGGTCTCGGCAGTGCTGCTGCCACCCAACAGCCCCTGGCTGTGGCGCCGCCTGGAGCGTGACCTGCGCCAGCAGCTGGTGCGGGCGGTCAGCGCCCCCCTGCCACACCTGGCGCCGGCCTTCGAGGGCCAGACCCGCGATCTGCTCACCCAGGCCTATGGCGTCAGCGCCGGGCGGGGCGAGGCGCAGCGGCGCCTGATCGGCTGGGCCTTCTGCGTACTGGAAATCGGTCACGCGGTGATCGAGCTGCGCCAGTTGCAGCTACGCCTGCCTGGGGCGCCCCGCTATGCCGAGCACAGCGCCTGGCGCCAGGCCATCCGCGTCCTCGGTCGCGCCTTGGTGCGCCTCTTCCTCAAGCCCGGAGCGGAAAACCTGCGTCGGGCCCTGGCTGCCGTGGACGCTGCCCTGGCCACCGTGGCAGCCGTGGCCGAACCGCCGGAACTGCCCTATGACGAGTCGCCCCTGCGCCAGGTGCAGAGCGATCTGCACTTCATCCGCAGCGCCCTGCTCGATCCCCAGGGGCCGTTGGCCCGCTATCACGAGATCTCCCATGCCCCGTGAAATCGCCTTCCATGGCCTCTACCTGCCCACCGTGACGGTGCTGTTCCTGGTCGCCGCCCTGCTCGCCTGGGCGCTTGACCGGGTGCTGGCCGCGGTCGGCCTCTATCACGTCGTCTGGCATCCGGCGCTGCTGCGCCTGGCCCTGTTCATCTGCCTCTACTGCGCCCTGGCGCTGTGCGTTTATCGCTAGGACTCCTGCCATGATCCTCAAGAAACTCTTCGGCGTGCTCTTTACCCTGCTGGTGGTCTGCCTGGCGCTGATCCTCGGGCGGCTGCTCTGGGTGCACTACATGAACGACCCCTGGACCCGCGACGGCCGGGTGCGCGCCGAGGTCATCACCATCGCGCCCGACGTGGCGGGCCTGGTAACCGAGATCGCCGTGCGCGACAACCAGTGGGTCAATAAGGGCGACCTGCTGCTGCAGATCGATCCGGAGCACTACGAGATCGCCGTACACCAGGCCGAGGCCTCGGTCGCCGCCCGCAAGGCCACCCTCGCCATGCGCCAGCAGAATGCCCGGCGCCGTGCCGACATCGACAGCTTGGTGGTTTCCCGCGAGAACCGCGAAGACGCCAGCGCCGCCGCCCTGGCTGCCGAGGCCGATCTGCGCCAGGCGCAGGCCCAGCTGGAAGCGGCACGCCTCAACCTCAAGCGCACCCGGGTCCTGGCGCCGGTCGATGGCTATGTGACCAACCTGTCGGTGTTCAAGGGCGACTACGCCGCTGCCGGCGCGCCCAAGCTGGCCGTCATCGATGCCCACTCGTTCTGGGTCTATGGCTACTTCGAAGAGACCAAGCTGCCCCACGTACGGGTGGGCGCCGCTGCCGAGATGCGGCTGATGAGCGGCCAGACGCTGCAGGGCCATGTGGAAAGCATCGCCCGCGGTATCTACGACCGCGACAATCCCCAGAGCCGTGAACTCACCGCCGACGTGAACCCCACCTTCAACTGGGTACGCCTGGCCCAGCGGGTACCGGTGCGCATCGCTCTGGATCCGCTACCGGAGGGGCTGCTGCTCGCAGCCGGCACCACCTGTACCGTCGTCCTGGAAGACGCTCGCGGTGAGCGCACCTGGTGGGATGCCTTCTGGCAGGGCTGAGTACGTTCCGCCCGGTCGTTTTTTCCTTGCTCTGAAACGACAACACCCCTGACGTCGGCGGGTTTCGTTGACGACGAAACCGGTCGAATTCAGGGGTGTGGTCGTAACCAGCCCAGTCCGCTACGAGTGCGAAAGTACTCCCTGTACTCTTGGAACCCTCCCTAACTGCAGAGCGTCCCGACCATGTGGCCCTTGCGTCTCGGGTGAGGAGACGACTTCGAGGTTGCTCATTGAATCGGCTTAAAGCTGCAATCCGATGACAGAGCCTCAGCCGCCGGTCGTCACGACCGGCAGCCTGTCTTGCTCATGGGGCTGGCGTCAGGGACGACGGCGACCCATGAAGAACGACACCACGAACAACACCAGGAACAGCACGAACAGGATCTTGGCGATACTGGTGGCGGTACCGGCGATGCCACCGAAACCCAGGACGCCTGCGATGATCGCGATGATCAGGAAAGTGATAGCCCAGCTCAGCATGGTGTTTCTCCTATGTATTACAAGTGCACTCAGCGGACGACAGCACCTGTCCAGCGAGCATTGGTTTTATTAGCGAAATCCTGGGTATCCAGACTCGCCATCCATGGTTCCACAGCGGTCAGATCGAGATCCAGACCATTGAGGTTGTGCGTCTGATTGAGCGCACGACCCATCATCAAAGCACTGAGCAACATACCGATGCTCATGACCATCACTGCAGCGAACAACCCAATCACCAGCAGCATCCACATCATGGTCATGACCTCAGAATACCCAGCGGGTCTGCTTCACCAGACGGTCACCGTTGGACTGTGCCGGGATGGCTTTGAGTTCCCCACGACCTTGACTTGCCAGCGGCTTGGCTGCAGGCACCATGGCCTGGGCAGCGATGCGGGTAGAGGCGATGAGTGCCTGTTCGCGGCTGACGTCCTGGCCCTGGGGGGCAGCGACGGCGGCGCTGGCGAAGCAAGCGAAGAGCGCAGTACCTACCAAGTGCTTGCGAAGGGTCTGGCTGATCATCGGGTCTCTCCTGCAGTCCGTTGGCCCTAAGGCCGGCTTGCCAAGGGGATTGCAGACTGCGTGCCAGCTTTTCGAAAAGATTTTTTATCTTAAAAATCAATAGCTTATGTTTTTAGCCGGGTGTAGTCACACATGCACCTTGCAAGGTGCAACGTCTGGAGCATTGCGTTTTGCATGATGGCCAGAGGGGTATTGGAGGGCGCCCGGTTGTTCGTTTACCAAGCGCAGCGGCGAAAGTGGCCATGAGCTTCCTGTCACCCGGCCAAAAAAGCGGATTTTCCCCTGTTCAGCCCACCGGGTTGCGTTCTGCACGACATCACTGGTGGCTACGATGAATCGCCTAGTGGCCCAGCGGATTGCAACTTGCACGATGTATCATGGACTAATTGCCAGCCCTGCCCTTTAGTGCGTTTCGGCCCCTTGGGCCCGGAGTTTTCCCGTCATGGAACAAACCAGCGGTCGCATCCTCCTCGTGGACGACGAAGCCGCCATCCTGCGGACCTTTCGTTTCTGTCTGGAAGACGCCGGCTACAGCGTGGCCACGGCCAACAGCGCGGCTCAGGCCGAAGCCCTGCTCTTGCGGCAGGTCTACGATCTCTGCTTTCTCGATCTGCGCCTGGGTGCGGACAACGGTCTGGACGTGCTGCAGCAGATGCGTATCCAGGCGCCCTGGATGCGGGTAGTGATCGTCACCGCCCATTCGGCCATCGATACCGCGGTGGACGCCATGCAGGCCGGCGCTGCCGACTACCTGGTGAAACCCTGCAGCCCCGATCAGTTGCGCATGGCCGCGGCCAAGCAGCTGGAATTCCGCCAGCTCTCGGCGCGCCTGGAAGCCCTCGAAGGCGAGGTGCGCAAGTCCAGCGCCGGTCTGGACTCGCGCAGCCCGACAATGATGAGCATCTTGGAAACCGCCCGGCAGGTCGCCACCACCGACGCCAACGTGCTGATCCTCGGTGAATCCGGCTCCGGCAAGGGCGAACTGGCCAGGGCCATCCACGCCTGGAGTCGGCGCGCCAAGAAGACCTTCGTCACCATCAACTGCCCGTCGCTGTCCGCGGACCTGATGGAAAGCGAGATGTTCGGCCATACCCGTGGCGCCTTCACCGGGGCCAGCGAGAGCACCCTCGGCCGGGTCAGCCAGGCCGATGGCGGCACCCTCTTTCTCGATGAGATCGGTGACTTCCCCCTGGCCCTGCAGCCCAAGCTGCTGCGTTTCATCCAGGACAAGGAATACGAGCGCGTCGGCGATCCGGTGACGCGCCGTGCCGACGTGCGCATCCTCGCCGCCACCAACCGCAACCTGGAACAGATGGTGGCGGAAAACGAATTCCGCGAAGACCTGCTCTATCGCCTCAACGTCATCGTGCTCACCCTGCCGCCGCTGCGCGAACGCAAGGAAGACATCGTCGATCTCGCCGAGCGTTTCCTTGCCCGCTTCGTCAAGGACTACAACCGTCCTGCCCATGGCTTCAGCGAGGCGGCCCTGGAGGCTCTGCGCAACTATGGCTGGCCGGGCAACGTCCGCGAGCTGCGCAACGTCATCGAACGGGCCAGCATCATCTGTGGCCAGGACCTGGTGGACGTCAATCACCTGGGCCTGGGTGACAGCCCGGCCACCAGCAGCGCCGCCAGCGCGCCGCGGGTCGGCGAGGCGCTGAGTCTGGAGGCCCTGGAGCGCGCCCACATCGCCGCGGTGATGGCCACCAGCGAGACCCTCGACCAGGCCGCCAAGACCCTGGGCATCGACGCCTCCACGCTCTATCGAAAACGTAAGCAGTACGGGCTATGAAACTGCCGATCAAGCTGCACACCCGCCTCTTTCTTAGCATCTCCGCGCTGATCGCCGTAGCCCTCATCGGGCTGCTGGTGGGCCTGGTCAGCGTGCTGCATCTGGCCCGCGAGCAGAGCGTCCAGACCCGCAGCAACCTGGATTTCATCAACCTGACGTTGAACATGCGCCAGGAGCTGAGCAACAGCCTGTTCCAGATGCTCGATGGCGCTCCGGATCAGCAATCCCTGGTCGCCGCCCAGCAACGCTTCGAGCAGAATCTGCAACTGGTCCAGGGCGAGATGCACAAGCCCGAACAGCTGGCCGTGCTGGAAGACGTCAAGCAACGCTATGAGCGCTTCGCCGATTACCTGCGGTCGCCGCCGGGCGGTTACAACCAGTTGCGCGCCGACCCGGGTTTCCAGCAGACCCTCGACGCCTTGCGCAATCGCATCTACGACCTGCAGAAAAGCTATGTGGTGACCCTGGAGCGCATGCAGGACGAGGCCCATGACCGGGCGGTGATCATCGCCATGCTGCTGGCGCTGATCGGCGTGGCCATCCTGGTCACCGGGGTGGTAACCGCCAACGGCATCGCGCGGCGCTTCACCGGTCCCATCGACGGCCTGGCCAAGGCCGCCGAGCGCATCAGCCAGGGCAATTTCGACGTCCAGCTGCCCACCTCCCAGATCGCCGAATTCACCCTGCTCAGTCGTCGCTTCGGCAACATGGCCCAGGCCCTGCACCGTCTCAGCCAGACCAATGTCGAGGCCCTGGTGGCGGGGCAACGGCGCTTGCAGGCGGTGCTCGACAGCATCGACTACGGCCTGGTGATCCTCGATCCCCAGGGCAACATCGAGCACGCCAACCCGGTGGCCTGCCGCCAGTTGGGCTGGAACGAGAACCACCTGGGCGAATCCCTGATCGCCGCCCTGGAACGCCCGGAAATCGAAGCGAGCGTGCAACGGGTGCTGGCCGGTGGCGCCCTGGATGCAGCGCCCGAGGACCTGGAGATCCGCGTCGACGACGAGGTCCGACTGCTGGCCTGGAGTCTGACCCCGGTCAACCACGCCGACGGCCGCAGCGTCGGGGCGCTCATGGTGCTGCGCGATGTCACCGAGCAGCGCGCCTTCGATCGGGTGCGCAACGAATTCGTCCTGCGCGCCTCCCACGAACTGCGCACTCCAGTCACCGGCATGCACATGGCCTTCGGTCTGCTACGGGAACGCCTCAAGGTGGCGCCGGATTCCCGCGAGGCCTTTCTGCTGCAGACGGTGGACGAGGAAACCCATCGCCTGGTGCAGCTGATCAACGACCTGCTGGACTATTCCCGCCACCAGAGTGGCCTGCAGCGCCCGGAAAAGCTGCCGAGTGAAATCGGCGAATTGCTGGAGGCAGCCCGTGGTCGTCATGCTGACGAGGCCCGCGAGCGCGATGTCGAGCTGGCCGTCGAATTGCTGCACACGCCGCTGCCGCGAGTCAGCCTGGATCCCAAGCAACTTGGCCGGGTGTTCGACAACCTGCTGAGCAATGCCCTGCGCCATACTCCGGCCGGCGGTCGTATCGTCATCCAGGCCTTGCGCCAGAACGATCAGCTGCTGATGGCGGTGCAGGACAATGGCGAAGGCATCGCCTATGCCCAGCAGGGCCGAGTGTTCGAGCCTTTCGTGCAGATCGGTAGCCAGAAGGGCGGCGCCGGCCTGGGCCTGGCCCTGTGCAAGGAAATCATCCGCCAGCACGGCGGTCGCATCGGCGTGGTCTCCCGCCCCGGTCAGGGCACCCAGATTTTCATGACCCTGCCGACCTGAGCCAGGCGGTACGGGCCGCCGTAGGTTGGGTTGAGCGCAGCGAAGCCCAACGGTGCCCAGATCGAATCCGCGTTGTTGGGCTTCGACGATGGAGCCGTCTCAACCCAACCTACGGACGCTACAAAAGCGTCCGCTCCAGTGCCTGACGCCAGCCGGCATAGAGTTCGGGTACGGCATTGGCGCGGGGTTCGTAACGGCGACGGGGTCGTTCGAGATCGGCCAGGGCCGCGGCGTCCTGCCACCAGCCGAGGGCATGGCCGGCCAGATGGGCGGCGCCCAGCGCCGAGACCTCCGGCGACAGGCTGCAGATCACCGGCCGCTGCAGGAGATCGGCCTGGAATTGCAGCAGCCATTCGTTGCGCGTGGCGCCGCCATCCACCCAGAGTTCGTCCAGGGGCGTCGGACTGTCCTGCTGCATGGCGTCGAAGACGTCGCGGATCTGGTAGGCGATGGCTTCCAGCGCCGCGCGCATCAGGTGCGCCCGCCCGCATTTCTCGGCCAGACCGCAGAACAGCCCACGGGCTTCGGCCCGCCAGTGCGGCGCGCCCAGGCCACCCAGTGCCGGGACGAAATAGACGCCACCGTTGTCCGGCAGTGCCGCGGCTTCCGCGGCCAGGATCTCCAGCTCTCCGGCCCCGCCCAGCAGGCGCGCGGTCCAGCCCACGGCGGCGCCGGTGTGGACGATGTTGCCTTCCAGGGCAAAGGTCGGGGTATCCCCTAGGCGCCAGGCCAGGGTGGTAGCCAGGCCATGGGCGGACACCACCGGCTCAGCGATGGGTGTCATCAGCGAAGAACCCGTGCCCAGGGTGGCCTTGACCTTGCCCGGGACGAAACCGCCCTGGCCGAACAGCGCCGCATGGGAATCGCCGATCATTGCCAGGATCGGCAGACCGGCCGGTAACGGACCCTGGGCACGGGTCTCACCAAAGTAGCCGGCACTGGGTCGGATCTCCGGCAACGCCGCCCGGGGAATGCCGAAGAGGCTCAGCAGCTGCGGGTCCCAGTCGCCGCCGCGCAGGTCGAGCAACTGGGTACGGGCCGCGTTGGCCGCGTCGATGAGAAAGCTCGTGCCACCGCTGAGTTGCCAGAGCAGCCAGCTGTCCACGGTGCCCAGGCAGATGTCGCCGGCGGCGGCGCGGGCCGTGCCGTCGGGGATCTGCTCGAGCAGCCAGCGCCATTTGCCGGCGGAAAACATCGGATCCAGCGCCAGGCCGCTGCGCTGCAGGATCGTCTCGCCGTGACCGGCGGCGTGCAGGGCCTCGCACTGCGGCTGGGATCTCTTGCACTGCCAGCTCACCAGCGGACCGAGCAACTGCCCGTTGTCGCGCTCCCAGGCCAGGGCGGATTCGCGCTGGTTGCTGATGGCGATGGCCGCCAGGGGCGCGCCCGTCTGCGCCAGGCAATCGCCGATGGCGCCCTGCAGGGCCTGCCAGATGGCCAGGGGATCCTGCTCGGCATAGCCCGCCTGGGGATGCTGGACGGTGAGCGGTCGGGAACCCCGGGCCACGACTCGCCCGGCGCGATCCACCAGGATCGCCTTGGCATTGGTGGTGCCCTCGTCGAGGGCGAGGATCAGCGGTTCGGCGGCCATGGCAGCTCCTGTTGTTGTTCTTGTCCTAGGCGCCGGCGTATCAGCGCAGGCGCTGCACCGCAGCGACGATACCGGCAGCGTCGATGCCGTGCTTGGCGCGGGTCGGCCCGCGCGCGCCGGCGGCAGCATACTCGCCATCGGCGATGCCCAGACGGATCAGCGGCACGCCCAGCGCGGCCTCGGCCATGACCTCGGCCACCAGGCTGCCCACCCCGCCGTTGGCATTGTGTTCTTCCACCGTGACCACCCCGCCGCGGGCGGCGCAGAGGGCTTCCAGCAGGGCTTCACGCTGTAGCGGACGGATCGACGACAGGTTGATCACCTGGGCGCTGATGCCCTGCTCGGCCAGCAACCGGGCGGCGTCCACCGCCTCATGGACCACCGAGCCCAGGGCCACCAGGCTGACGTCGTGTCCCTGGCGCAGCACGTCAACCTGACCGGGGACGAAACGATAGTCGGGCCCGTGCAGATCGGGCAGCGCCTTGCCGTCCAGGCGGATATAGACCGGACCGTCATGGGCCAGGGCGTGCTCGACGATCTGCCGGCATTCGGCGCCGTCGGCCGGGGCATAGATTTCCACGTTGCCGAAGCCGCGCATCACGGCGATGTCGTCGAGGCTGTGGTGGGTACTGGCCAGGGGGCCGTAGCTGGCCCCGGCGTTGAGGCCGAACATCTTGACGTTGGACCTGTTGTAGCAGACGTCCACCTTGACCTGCTCGTTGGCGCGGGAGATCAGGAAGGGCGCGGCGTTGCAGGTCACCGCCACCTTGCCGGCCAGGCCCAGGCCAGCCGCCACCCCGACCAGGGTCTGCTCGGCGATGCCGACGTTGACCAGGCGCTCCGGGAAGCGTTTGACGAAAGGACCGATCTTGGCCGTGGAGATGGAATCGCTGACCACCGGCACCAGGTCGACGCCAGCGTCCACCGCGGCGATGAAGGCCTCGACCATGACGCTGGCGAGATGGGCTTCGCCCGGGGTCTGGGTATCAGTGGCCATGGTCGAGCTCCTCCAGTGCAGCGGCGATCTCGTCGCCCTTGGGCACCCGGTGGTGCCATTCGGGTTTGCCCTCGATGAAGGAAACCCCCTTGCCTTTGACGGTATTGGCGATCAGCACCTGGGGCTGGCCGCGGTGATCGCGCAGCGCTTCCAGGGTCTCCACCAGCTGGGCCACGTCGTTGCCATCGCACTCGACCACATGGAAGCCGAAGGCGCGCCACTTCTCGGCCAGCGGCTCCAGCGGCAGGATCTCGGCGGTGGGGCCGGCCAGTTGCAGGCGGTTGTGGTCAACGATCACCGTGAGGTTGTCCAGCCGATACTTGGCGGCGGTCAGCGCCGACTCCCAGTTGGAGCCCTCGCCCAGTTCGCCATCGCCGGTCAGCACATAGACGCGGCGCGGACTGCCATCGCGTTGGGCGGCCAGGGCGATGCCGGTGGCGACCGGCAGGCCATGGCCGAGGGCGCCGGTGTTGAGCTCGATGCCGGGGGTCTTCTGCCGTACCGGATGACCCGGCAGGTGGGAATCGAAGTGCTGGTAGGTGTCGAGCCATTCCGGCGGGAAGTAGCCGGCTTCGGCCAGGCAGCAGTAGAGGCCGCCAACGCCATGACCCTTGCTCTGAATGTAGATATCGCGCTGGGGATCGGCGAGGCGTTCCGGGGCGACGTCGAGCAGGCGGAAATAGAGGGTAGCGAGGATGTCGGTCTCCGACAGATCCGCCCCGGTATGGCCGCCGGCAGGCGAGCCGGCGTTGAGCTGGATGACGCGCCGGCGGATCAGCCGGGCCTTTTCGCGAATCTGCGCGACGTCGTACTGGAACGGATTCATCAGGCGACCCCCTCGGGTATCCGAAGCTGCAGTGGAGCAGACGCCTGCCGAGGTTTCAGTGGGCGTCTTATGAATATTTATTCGTCACTGAAAATATATTTATCATTTAGACCCCAATCCGCAGGGTCGTCAATAGCCAGGAAAGGCCATTGGCGATCTGGCGAGCGGATAGAATGCGTGGCGGGATGCGGGATTGCCGAAGCCATCGCGTTCGGCATACAGCGATGAAAAGGCGCTTGACTTCCACCCGGAACAGGCAGAGTCTGAATTAAAAATCAGGCACGCATAAATATTCAAGCGAGCCCTACACAAGAACAATAACCTCAGGAGAAGCTCGTGGACGCCAAAGCCCCGATCGCCTCGCCACCCGCCAAGCCCCTCGCCCGCCTGGCGCTACGCCTGCCCCGCAACGTCGGCGGTCCGCTGATCGGTCTGGCGCTGCTGATCGCCGTGTTCTCCTTTGCCTCGGAGTATTTCTTCTCCGTGCGCAACGCCCTCAACATCCTTGACCAGGTGACGGTGCTCGGCATCCTGGCCATCGGCATGACCCTGGTCATCGTCATCGGTGGCATCGACCTGTCGGTGGGCTCGGTGCTGGCCTTTTCCATGATGCTGCTGGGCTGGCTCTATCAGGACATCGGCTGGCCGCTGGGCCTGGCGATTCCCGCAGCCATCCTCGGCGGTCTGGTGTGCGGCCTGGTATCGGGAATGCTCATCGCCAAGGCACGGTTGCCCGCCTTCATCGCCACCCTGACCATGATGTCGGTGGCCCGGGGTCTGGCCAACATCCTTACCGACGGCCGCCAGATCGTCGGCTTTCCGGACTGGTTCACCAGCTTAGCCACAGTACGGCACTTCGGCTTCCTGTCGGTCACCGTCGGCCTCTTCCTGCTGATGCTGCTGGTGGCCTGGGTGTTCCTGCGCTTTCGCGCCGGTGGCCGCAACCTCTATGCCATGGGCGGCAGCGCCGAGGTGGCACGGTTGTCAGGCATCAAGGTGCGCACCCTCACCATCTGGATCTATGCCCTGAGCGGCGCCCTGGCGGGCCTGGCCGCGGTGGCCATGGCCGCGCGGCTGGATTCGTCCCAGCCCAGCGCCGGCCTGTCCATGGAGCTGGATGCCATCGCCGCGGTGGTGATCGGCGGTGCCAGCCTCAGCGGCGGCGTTGGCAGCGTCGGCGGCACCCTGGTGGGCGTGCTGATCATCGGCGTGCTACGCAATGGCCTGAACCTGCTGGGGGTCTCGCCCTTCGTGCAGCAGGTGATCATCGGCATCGTCATCGCCCTGGCCGTCACCCTGGACACCCTGCGCCGCCGTAACGGGCAGCGCTAGGTCTGCTCTGCTTCGTCTCGTCACCGCAGTACAACAATAACAACGGAGTGCCATCCATGCTGACCCCCAAGAAGCTGTTGCTCAGTACCCTGTTCGCCGCCATGACCTGCACCGCTGCCTTCAATGCCCAGGCCAAGGAACTCACCGTGGGGCTGGCCGTGGCCAACCTTCAGGCCGACTTCTTCAATCAGATCAAGCAGGCCGTCGAGGCCGAGGGCAAGGCCAAGGGCATCAAGGTCATCACCGTGGACGCCCAGGGCAACTCGGCGACCCAGGTCAACCAGATCCAGGATCTGATCACCCGCCAGGTCGACGCCCTGATCTATATCCCGGCCGGCGCCACCGCCGCCGGTGTCCCGGTCAAGGCGGCCAAGGCCGCCGGCATCCCGGTGGTGGCGGTGGACCGCAACGCCCCCGACGCCCCCGGTGACACCTTCATCGCCAGCGACAGCGTCGCCGCCGCCCGCACCCTGGCCGAATACGTCGGCAAGGTCACCGAAGGCAAGGGCCGCGTCGCTATCCTCCAGGGCCAGATCGGCACCACGCCGGAAAACGATCGCGCCAAGGGCTTTGCCGAAGGCCTGGCCAAATTTCCCGAGCTGAAGGTGGTGGCCCAGCAGCCTGCCGAATGGGCCCAGGACAAGGGCTTCGCCGTGGCCCAGGACATGCTCCAGCGTGACCCCAACATCAACGTCTTCTTTGGTCGCGCCGACGCCATGGCCCTTGGCGCTGCCCAGGCGGTCAAGGTAGCCAACCTCGATCATCCGGTGACCATCGTCGGCTTCGACGGCGACGTGGCCGGTCTCAAGGCGGTGGCCGCCGGCACCCTGTCCGCCACCATGACCCAGCAGACTCGCAAGATGGGTCGCCTGGCCCTGGAATCGGCGGTGGCACTCAAGGAAGGCAAGCAGCTGCCCAAGGAGCAGTTGCAGGAGGCGATCCTGACCACCAAGGATAACGTCGCCCCCTTCATCGAGAACCATCCGTAACAGTAGGACTGGCCAGTGGCGGGCAGCGCCCGCCGCATCCAGCCCATGCCTTATGTGCCTTGCAATGGAGGCACCGGTTCAGTCCCCCCCCTTCGGAGGCCCCATGTCCGCCGTCATGCCCCTGGAACAGCCCGCCGCCCTCAGCCTGAGAAACATCGGCAAGAAATACGCCGGCATCGAGGTGCTGGGCGGGGTGGACGTCGATATCCAGCCCGGTGAAGTCCTGGCCCTGCTCGGCGAGAACGGGGCCGGCAAGTCCACCCTGTCGTCCATCATCGCCGGCCTGGTGCCGCCCGAGACCGGTGGGCGCATGACCTGGCTGGGGCGCGACTACGCTCCGGATTCTCCCGGCGCCGCCCTGGCCGCCGGCATCGGCCTGATTCACCAGGAAATCCGCCTGCTGCCGGAGCTGACCATCGCCGAGAACATGTTCGTCGGTCGCCTGCCCATGCGCGGCGGTCGCATCGATCGTACCTTCATGGAGTCCGAGGCCCAGCGCCAACTGGATCGCCTCGGCTTGAAGGTACCCGCCACGCGCACCGTGGCCGGCCTCAGTGTGGCCGCCCAGCAGCTGGTGGAGATCGCCAAGGCGCTGACCCTCAAGGCGCGCCTCTTGATCCTCGACGAACCCACCGCGGCCCTGGGCGGCGAAGAGACCGAATTGCTGTTCGCCCAGGTCGAGCGGCTCAAGGCCGAGGGCGTGTCCTTCATCTATATCAGCCATCGCCTGGAAGAGATCGCGCGGATCGCCGACCGGGTCCTGGTGTTGCGCGACGGCCGCCAGATCGCCCTGCACGCCACCGCCCAGGTGCCGGTGCGGCAACTGGTGGAAGAGATGGTCGGGCGCAGCGTGGAGCGCATCTTTCCGGCCATGGCCGCGCCCGCGGCCCGCGAGGTGCTTCGGGTGAAGGGTCTGAGCTGCCGCGAAATGCCGCTCAAGGACATCGACTTCAGTGTGCGCGCCGGCGAGGTGTTCGGCGTGGCCGGGGTGGTCGGCGCCGGCCGTACCGAGCTGGTCCGCGCCATAGCCGGCGCGGCCGAGCAGGTCACCGGCACCCTGGTGCTGGAAGGTCAGGCCTGCCGCTTCGCCAGCCCGTGCGAAGCCATCCAGGCTGGCATCGTGCTGGTGCCCGAGGATCGCAAGCAGCAGGGCGTGGTGGTCGACCATGCCATCGAGGAAAACCTCATCTATGGCAACACCGACCTGCTCGCCGCCGGTGGCTGGGTGTCCCCCGGTGGCCTGCGCGCCTTCGCTCGCAAGGCGGTGGCCCGGCTCGGCGTCAAGGGCCATCCGGAGCAGGCCATCGCCGCCCTCTCCGGTGGCAACCAGCAGAAGGTGATCATCGCCAAGTGGCTGGCGCGCAACCCCAAGGTCTTCATCCTCGACGAGCCCACCCGCGGCATCGACGTCGGCGCCCGCGCCGCCATCTACCAGGTGATCGCTGAACTGGCGGCCACCGGCATGGCGGTGATCGTGGTCAGCTCGGATCTCGACGAGGTGCTCGGCCTGTCGCACCGGGTCATGGTGATGAGCCGTGGCCAGCAGATGGGCATTCTCGAACGCGAACAGGCCACTCCGGTGGCCGTGATGGAACTGGCTACCGCCTGACTAGGAGTTTTCTCATGCGTCTCTTCGATCTCGGCGGCCAGACCGCCTTCGTCACCGGTGCCGGCAGCGGCATCGGCCAGGCCATCGCCGTCGGCCTCGCCGAGGCTGGCGCCAATGTGGCCTGCTTCGACCTGCCCGGCAGTCGCGACCTCGCCGGCACCGTCGAGCGCATCCAGGCCCACGGCCGCCGCGCCCTGGCCCTGGAAGGCTCGGTGACCAGCGCCGCTGACCTGGAAGCCGCCGTGGCCCGCACCGAGGCCGAACTCGGCCCCTTGAGCCTCGCCGTCAACAGCGCCGGCATCGCCAACGCCCAAGCCGCCGAGGAACTGGAGCTGGAGCGCTGGCAGCGCATGCTCGACATCAACCTCACTGGCGTGATGCTGAGCTGCCAGGCCCAGGCGCGGGTCATGCTGCCGCGCGGCAAGGGGGCCATCGTCAACATCGCCTCCATGTCCGGCAGCATCGTCAACCGCGGCCTGCTGCAGGCCCACTACAACACCTCCAAGGCCGGCGTCATCCACCTGACCAAGAGCCTGGCGATGGAATGGGCCGAGCGCGGCATCCGGGTCAACTGCATCAGCCCCGGCTACACCGCCACCCCCATGAACACCCGTCCCGAGGTGGCCGACCAGGTCAAGATCTTCGAGCAGACCACCCCGCTGGGCCGCATGGCCGAAGTGGAGGAAATGGTCGGTCCGGCGATCTTCCTCTGCAGCCCGGCCGCATCCTTTTGCACCGGGGTGGATCTGATCGTCGATGGTGGTTTCGTCTGCTGGTAACACGTCGCTGGCGATTCGGCACAGCCAGCCTGCGCCGGGCTGCCGCCAGACTTCAGGAGGTTTCACGTGGAACGTCGCTTCGCAGATCAAACCGTAGTCATCACCGGCGGTTGCCGGGGCATCGGCGAGGGTATCGCCGAGCGCTTCGGTCGTGAGGGTGCCAATCTAGTACTGGTGTCCAATGCCGAGCGGGTGCATGAGACCGCTGCACGGCTGGTGGCCGATACCGGGGCCGAGGTCCTGCCGCTGGTGGTGGACATCACCGACGAGGCGGCGGTGGCCGACCTCTATGCCCAGGCCGAAGCCCGCTTCGGCCGCATCGACGTCTCGGTGCAGAACGCCGGAATCATCACCATCGACGCCTTCGACCGCATGCCGCGCGAGGACTTCGATCGTATCCTGCAGGTCAACACCACCGGCGTCTGGCTGTGCTGCCGCGAGGCGGCCAGGCGCATGGTCGCCGCAGGACGTAGTGGACGCCTGATCAACACCAGCTCCGGCCAGGGACGCCAGGGCTTCATCTACACGCCCCACTATGCGGCGAGCAAGATGGGCGTCATCGGCATCACCCAGAGCCTGGCCCACGAACTGGCGCGCCACGGCATCACGGTCAACGCCTTCTGCCCGGGCATCATCGAAAGCGAGATGTGGGACTATAACGACCGGGTCTGGGGCAAGATCCTCTCCACCCCGGAAAAGCGCTATGGCCAGGGCGAGCTGATGACCGAATGGGTCGGCAACATCCCCATGAAGCGCGCCGGCACCCCGGCCGACGTGGCCGGCCTGGTGGCCTTCCTGGCCTCGGCGGACGCGGCCTACATCACCGGCCAGGCGATCAATGTGGACGGTGGCCTCATCATGTCCTGAGATCGCCCCCTGGGCGCCCAGGCCGCAAAAGCCTTGGCGTCCAGCGAGAGGCTGAGGGAAAATAGCGGGAAAATGCGCCTTTCTAACAGGTACGTGCCTGCTTTTCGGCGGTTCGTCATGGCCAGGCCGGCCTGGCGACCCTGGGCGCGACCTAGCCGCTGGTACCGGGAATCTGGATGAGTAACCTCGAAGAACAACGCCTGCTGACCAAGATCGCCTCCCTCTACTACGAAGAGGGACTCAAGCAGTCGCAGATCTCCGAACAGCTCGACCTGTCGCAATCCTTCGTCAGCCGCGCCCTGAGCCGAGCGCTCAAGGAAGGCATCGTGCGCATCTCGGTGCAGCGGCCACGCAATTTCCACCTGGAACTGGAGCGTCAGCTGCAGCAGCGCTACGGCATTCGCCAGGCCATCGTGGTGGAGCCCACCGGTGACGACGAAGAGGCCATCAAGCAGGCCATCGGCTCGGCCGCCGCCCACTACCTGGAAACCAGCGTCACCGAAAAGGACCACATCGGCATCTCTTCCTGGAGCTCCACCATCCGCGCCATGGTCGGCCACATGCATCGGGGCAGCAGTCGCCAGGGCGCGACCGAGGTGGTGCAACTGCTCGGCGGGGTCGGCAACAAAGGGGCTTTCGAAGCCACCCTGCTGACCCAACAACTGGCCAATCTGCTCGGTTGCCCGGCCTATCTGTTGCCGTCCCAGAGCATCGAGCAGTCACCCGAGAGTCGCCAGCGCATCCTGCAACTGGACGAGGTACGCGAGGTGACCGAACGCTTCGCCCGGCTCACCATGGCCCTGGTCGGCATCGGCGAGCTGGAGCCTTCGCAGCTCCTACGCAACAGCGGCAACTACCATGGCGAGGCCATGCTGGAAGTGCTGGCCGCCCGCGGCGCGGTGGGCGACATCTGCCTCAGGTACTTCGACGCCCAGGGCCGGCCGGTGCTGGACGACAGTGAAGAGACCGTGGTGTCGGTGGGCCTGCCGCAACTGCTGGAGATCGACCGCGTGGTGGGTCTGGCCGGCGGCCTGCGCAAGGTCAACGCCATCCGCGGCGCCCTCCAGGGTGGCTATCTGGATGTCCTGGTGGTGGATCTGCGCACGGCCCTGGCGCTGGTGCCTTGAGCGCACCGCGCCGCTGAGGCGGGGCACGCCTGCGCTGTCTTGTGCTGCCTACAAGCGGAACTGCCGCACCGCACCATTCAGGTCACCGGCCAGGCGCGCCAGGTCGGTGCTGGCGGCGGCGGTCTGCTCGGCCCCGGCGGCGTTCTGGGTCGACAGGTCGCGGATGCTGGTGAGGTTGCGATCCACCTCGCGGGCCACCTGGGCCTGCTCTTCGGTGGCAGCGGAGATGCTCAGGTTGCGCTCGGTGATCTGCACGATGTGGCGACCGATCTCGGCCAGGGCCTCGCCGGCGGCCGCGGCCACCGTCAGGCAGGCACCGGCCTGCTGATTGCTGGTGGCCATGGCGTCCACCGCCTTGCCCGCGCCACCCTGGATGGCGCCGATCATGTCTTCGATCTCACCGGTGGATTGCTGGGTGCGGGCCGCCAGGGCGCGTACCTCGTCGGCCACCACGGCGAAACCGCGCCCCGCCTCGCCGGCCCGCGCGGCTTCGATGGCGGCGTTGAGCGCCAGCAGATTGGTCTGTTCGGCGATGCCGCGGATGACGTCGAGCACCCCGCTGATGCGCTGCACCTGGGCGGCCAGGCCGTCGATCTCGCCGCTGCTGGAGGCCACGGCGGTGTGCAGGGCGTGAATGGTGGTCAGGGTCTCCTCCACCCGGCGCTGGCCGAGATCGGCCGAGGTGCGCGAATCCTGGGCGGCGGCGCTGGCGGCAGCGGCGTTGCGCGCCACCTCTTCCACCGCGGCGGTCATCTGGTTGACGGCGGTGGCGGCCTGGGCCAGTTCGTCGTTCTGCCGCTGGATGCCGCGCAGGCCGGTCTCGGTGACCGTCGACAGCTCATCGGACGTGGACGCCAGGGTGGTGGACGACAGGGTCAGACGCTCCAGGGTGCCGCGCAGGTTGTCCTGCATCCGCGCCATGGCTGCCAGCAGTCGGCCGGGTTCGTCACGCCCGTCCTGCTCGACCGACCGACTGAGGTCATTGGCGGCGATGCGTTCGGCCACCGCCAGGGCCTTTTCCAGCGGCCCGGTGAGACTGCGGGTGAAGCGCCAGGCCAGCAGCAGGGTACCGGCCAGAGCCGCCACCATCACCGCCACGGTGATGGCGATGGCGTTGTGGTAGCTGGCTATGGAAGCAGCGGCCAGACGCGTGACCTTGCCATCGACCAGCCCGGCGAGTTCGTTGACGGTGGCGCTCAGGGCGTTACCGCTGCGGGCCATCTCGCCGTCCTGACCGGCGAGCTTGAGCAACTCGGCGTCGTTCTGGTCGTCCAGCGCCTTGAGATAGCGATTCTGGTTGTTCAGGTAGGTGGCCAGCTGGCCGGTCATCCGGGTGTAGACCTCCCGCCCGGTGTCGGTGAGCAACAGGGCGTCGAACTGGCGCACGTGCTGCTCCAGGGTGGCCTTGGCCACGTCGATGGCCTTGTTCACGGCCTGGGTCTCGGCGTTGGAGGTCGCCAGCATCAGGCCCTGGTTGTGCATGCGCAGACTCAGCAGGTCGGCGCGGATCTCGCCGATGACCTGGACGCTGGGAATCACGTTGCCGACGATCTGCTCCTCGCCCTCCTTGATGACGCGATTCTGGCCCAGGGAAAACAGCCCGAGGCCGATCACCAGCAGGGCGAAGAAACCAAAGGCGACCAGGGCGCGCGGGGCGATGTTGAGGGAGCGTAGCTTCACCGGCAAGACCTCGAAAAAAAGATTAGCCTCCTCATGATCGGCCAAACGGCGCCAGGCTTTAGGGTTCACCGGCGCCGGATGGACGATTTATCGCCTAGGCCTCCCCCGCCTCGCTCAACCGCGTCTGCGCCAGACGTTTCGCGCCGGCCACGTCGGCCTTGCCGGTCCCCAGTTTCGGCAGGCTGTCCACCGCCAGCCAGGCCGAGGGCAGCAGCAGTCCGCTCACCCCCTGGGCCAGCAGCGTCTTTTCCACCGCCGCGCCGTCCAGGGTGCCGGTATGCAGCACCACGATGCGCTCGCCCTTCCTGGCATCCGGCAGATTGACCGCCTGCAGCTCGATCTCCGGATCGGCCACCGCCCGCGCCAGGGCCTGCTCCACGGCGCCCAGGCTGACCATCTCACCGCCGATCTTGGCGAAGCGCGAATAGCGGTCGACGATGGTGAGAAAGCCGTCCTCGTCCAGCCGACCCTGGTCGCCGGTCACGTACCAGCGCTCGCCGTCGATCTCGCGGATCGCCTTGGCGGTGCGCTCGGGATCGTTCAGATAACCCTGCATCAGCTGCGGTCCGCCGATCAGCACCATGCCCGCCTCGCCGGTGGGCAATTCGGCGAAGGTCTGAGGATCGACGATCTTGAAGCCGGTCCCTGGCAGCGGCATGCCCACGGTGCCGAGCTTGCCGCCACGCTGCACCTGCAGGTAGCTGACGTCCAGGGCGTCGGGCAGGTTGACCGACGCCACCGGCGCGGTCTCGGTGGCGCCGTAGCCTTCGTAGATGTCTTGGTTGAACTTGAGCTTGAAGGCCTCGCGCACCGCCGGATCCAGGCGCTCGGCACCGGCCACCACGATGCGCAGACTCTCCAGCATCAGCGGATGCACCTTGGTGTTGCGCACGAACAGCCGCAGGAAGGTCGAGGTGCCGCAGAGCACCGTGGCGCGATGGGTGGCCACCGCCTTGGCGATGCCGGTCACGTCGGTGGGATCGGCCTGGCAGACCACCGGCACCCCCTCGATCAGCGGCAGGAACTGGGTCACGGTGAGACCGAAGGCGTGGAACAGCGGCAGCGAGGCCATGAAGACGTCGTCGTCCTGGGTGTTGAGCACGTCCGAGGTCTGCTTGAGATTGGCCATGAGGTTGCTGTGGCTGAGCATCACCCCCTTGGGCGTACCCTCGCTGCCACTGGAGAAGAGAATGGCGGCGGTGGCCGCGGGATCGTGGGCGCGGCTCACCAGCACCTGCAGCATGGCGGTGGGCAACAGCCGGACCGCCAGCCAGTTGGCCAGTAGTTCGGCCTTGCCGATGCCGGCGCGCAGCTCTTCCAGGTCCACCACCTCGCGTCCGGCGAGCAACTCCTCCACCGGCAGACCGCGCCTCTGCAGGCGTTCGAGAAAGCGCCGGGAGGTGTAGACGGTGCGGATGCCGGCCTGGTCCAGGCCAGACGCCAGGGCCTCGGGGGTGGCCGTGTAGTTGAGATTGACCAGGGTCTTGCCGGCCAGCAGCACCGCCATGTTGGCCAGCATGCCGCCACTGCTGGTGGGCAGCAGCAGGCCGAGATTGGCCTCGGGCTGCTTGCGCATCCGCCGCGCCAGGCAGGCAGCGCCGGTGAGCGCCTGGGCGGCCTTGAGCGGCGCGCCCAGGTCGTCCACCAGGGCCAGGCCGTTGGGTCGCCGCTTGACACTGGCCACCCAGGCGTCGGCCAGCGACGGCAGGCCCTGCATATAGCGCTCCCAGGAGCGAATCGACAACTCGAAGATCCGCCGCTTGAGCACATCGGCCGGAGTGTCCTTGGGCAGCGCCTTGCCAAAGGCCACCACCACCTCGCGGTGCAGCGGACTGTCGCGCAGCTCCTTGAGCTTGCTCGAAGAACGCGAGAACTGGCTGCCCCAGAGGCCGCGCAGATAGAAGGGCACGATCTGCACCTCCGGGCCGACCCGCTCGCAGGCCTTTTCATAGCCGCGGCGGAATTCGCCGAGCTGGCCGGTACGGCTGATGGCGCCTTCGGGGAACAGGCAGACCACCTCCCCCGCACTCAGCAGGCCAGCCACCTGCTCCAGCGCCGCGCCGGCGCCGCTGCCCTGGGCGATGGGCAGGCACCCCATCGCCTTGAGGAAGGGCTTCAGGTACCAGCGCTCATAGATCGACCTGAGCATCACGAAGCGTACCGGGCGCGGACTGGCGATCTGCACCATGGCCCAGTCCACCCAGCTGATGTGATTGCCCAGCAGCAGCACCCCGCCCTGGGCCGGCAGGTTCTGCAGCCCCTGGACCTGAATGCGGTAGTGACGGGTGACCATCAGGCCGAGCAGGAAACGCACCAGACTCTGGGGCAGTTTCCACACCGTATAGGCTCCGCCGATCAGGGCCACGGCGGCGATCAGCAGCAGTAGCCAGCGACTGTCCAGGCCGAGCAGGGCGATCACCGCGGTGAGCACCAGAAAGCTCAGCATGGCGACGTTCTGCACCCAGTTGTTGGCCGCCAGCACCGTGCCGAGCTGGTCCTCACGGGCATGGAACTGAATCAGGGCATTGAGCGGCACGATGAACAGGCCACCCATTAGCCCGATGAAAATGAAATTGAGCGCATGCACCAGGGCCGAACTGGGCGCCGGCAGCCACCACAGGCCAAGGGCGATGCCCAGGGCGCCCACCGGGATCAGCCCGGTCTCGATGCGCCCGCGCGAGGCCCGGCTGGCCAGGGACGAGCCGATGGCGATGCCGATCCCGGCGCAGGCCAGGATGCCCTGCAACAGCAGCACGTTGTCGATGCCCAGGTGATCCTTGGCATAGGCCGGAAAGCTCGCCAGCAGCACCTGGCCCACCGACCAGAACACCGCCAGGCCGATGATCGACAGGCGGATCACCGGATTCTCACCGATCACCGCCAGGTTGCGCCGGGCGGTCTGCAGCCGCAGATAGGCATGCCAGTCGAACGGCTCGCGCGGCTTGGGCTCTTCCAGCAGCGGCAGGCGATAGAGCAGCGCCACCTCGGCCAGGCTGCAGAGCACCAGCAGCCAGCCCAGCGGCGCGATGTCCTGCAGGATGGCGTGGGGCGTGGCGTGGTCTTCGCCCAGGTGCAGCTGGAAGAAGGCGGTGAAGACCACGGTGCCAGCCAGGATGGCGATGATGGAGTTGGCCTGCACCAGGCCGTTGCCCTCGGCCAGCCGCTGCTTGCCGAACAGCGCCTTGATGTAGCCGTACTTGGCCGGCGAATAGAAGGTCGCCTGGATGGCCAGCAACAGCGTCATGGCGAAGGCCAGTTCGAACAGCCCGGCATAGTAGGCCAGGGTGATGCCCAGGGTGATGGCCACCGCCGCCCAGCCGCCGAGCCGCAGCACCCGCACCTTGGCGAAGCGATCGGCCACATGGCCGGAGGGACTGAACAGCAGGATGAAGGGCAGCAGCATCATGCCGTTGACCAGGGCGGTCAGCACCACCTGGGTGGAACCGTCATAGACCTTGAACACGGTGTTCTGGATGACGATCTTGTGGCCAAGATCGACGAAGGCGTTGAGAAAGACGGCGATCAGGTAGGGCCAGGCCCCCTTGATCCGGTGCAGCTTGTCCATGCGGAGTCTCTTTCGAGCAGGGGAATCCGTAGCCTGAGTGAGACGCCCTGGCAGCGCAAGCAGCGCCACTGGTCAACAAATATGCGAATCAGGGCTATACAAGCTCGCGAAAGCGAGTATGGTGTGGGCACTGCTACTGCAATAGTTACTCGATACCTGCTTGATGTTGCTTCATTTTCATCTCCTGGCTCGTCTCACTCTCGCATTACAGTCCCGTTAACGAATGTCTCGCTAACGTGGTTGTTCCCCCTACACCTGGAGATACTCATGTCCAATCGTGAAAATGGCACCGTCAAGTGGTTCAACGATGAGAAAGGCTACGGCTTCATCACCCCGGAAAGCGGCGCCGACCTGTTCGTGCACTACCGCTCCATCGAAAGCGCCGGCTTCAAGAGCCTGAGCGAAGGCCAGAAGGTCACTTTCGTGGCTGTCAAAGGCCAGAAGGGTATGCAAGCTGACCAGGTTCAAGTCGTCTAACGACTGATCCGGTTGCAGAAAGGCCCCGCTTCGGCGGGGCTTTTTCGTTTCTAGGATTTGGTGGTTGCCTGGCTTGCGCTATTCAGCTGATTAGCGTGCCTGCTGAAGCCTTTAATTTCGCCACCCGGGCGAGTCACTTTTGCCAGTCGCGGCAAAAGTACCAAAAACGCTTGCCCCTCCATCGGCCCCGGCTGCGCCGGGGTTCGTTCGCTCCATCGCCGCTCCAGGGGCACGCCACGAAGGGCCATCCATGGCCCTCGCGACTCTCGCGGCATCCATGCCGCTCAACCCCTTACGCAACGATTCCGCTCACCCTTCTGGAAAGGGGCGCATTCTCCGCGCCTGCACGTCTACGATAAACGTCGTGAGATAGGTATGAAGCGAAGCGCCTAGCCCACAGGCAGCAGCCTTTCAACCTTTGTCATACGCCCTTTCTAGCGCCTCGTTGAGTGTCCTTAGCACCTTAACCCGCGCGAAACGCTTGTCGTTGGCCTCCACCAGCGTCCAGGGCGCGATGGCGGTGCTGGTCTGCACCACCATGTCGTTGACGGCCTGGCTGTAGAGGTCCCACTTGTCGCGATTGCGCCAGTCGTCCTCGGTGATCTTGAATCGCTTGAAGGGCGTTTCCTCGCGGGCACGAAAGCGCTCCAGCTGAGTGTCCTGGTCGATGGCCAGCCAGAACTTGGCCAGCACGATGCCGGCGTCGTGGAGCTGCTCCTCGAAGTCGTTGATCTCGCCATAGGCCCGCTGCCAGTCGGCGACCGGTGTCAGCTCCTCGACCCGCTCCACCAGCACCCGGCCGTACCAGGAACGATCGAAGATGGTGAAATTGCCCAGGCGCGGAATGTGCCGCCAGAAGCGCCAGAGATAGGGCTGGGCGAGTTCCTCGTCGCTGGGCGCGGCCACCGGGACGATGCGGTACTGGCGCGGATCCAGGGCGCCGGTGACACGGCGGATGGCGCTGCCCTTGCCGGCGGCATCGTTGCCCTCGAAGGCCGCCACCAGGGCATGACGGCGATACTTCTTGTCGCGCAGGCGCCGCGCCAGGCGGGCCTGCTCGGCGAGCAGCTGGTCCTCGTAATCGGCCTTGTCCAGGCGCTGACCCAGGTCCATGGCCTCCAGCACGCCGCGGCCATCCACCGGCGGCGGCAGCACGGCGGCGGCCCGGCGCTGCTTGCGCGGCTTGTTGGCCAGGGCGCGCTGCAGCGCCTTGAGCAGCACGGTGCCGACGGTCAGGCTGCGAAAGCGCTCGTCGAAACCGGGCACCACGTGCCAGGGGGCGTAGTCGTGATGGGTCCGCCGCACCACCCGCTCGCCCTCCTTGACGAAGCGGTCGTAGACCTTGGCCTGGCGCCAGTCCAGCGGACTGAGCTTCCAGCCCAGGCGAGGATCGTTCTTGAGGTGCTTCAGGCGCTGCTTGAGCTGGGGCTTGGAAAGGTGGAACCAGAACTTGAGGATCAGCGCGCCCTCGTCGGCGAGCATCCGCTCGAAACGCTCCGCCTGGCCGATAGCGGCATCCAGTTCGACGCGACTGAGCGCCTTGTTGACCCGCCCATGCAGCATCTGGCTGTACCAGTTGCCGAAGAAAACGCCGGTCCGACCCTTGCCCGGCAGGCGCTGCCAGTAGCGCCAGGCCGGCGGGTGCTGGCGCTCCTCGACGGTGGGCTGCAGAAAGGTCTCGACGCGGATCAGGCGCGGATCCATCCACTCGTTGAGCAGCTTGACCGTCTCGCCCTTGCCCGCACCCTCGATGCCATTGATCAGTACGATCACCGGGAAACGGCCCTGCGCCTTGAGTTCGTATTGGGCGGCCAGCAACGCTTCGCGCAGCTTGGGCAGCTTGGCGTCGTAGGTGGCCTCGTCGAGCAGGTGTTCGTTTTCGGCGGCTTCGAACATCCGGATCTCCTCGCTCTGGTGGTCGGGCAACTATAGCCCTTCTGACCGGCCTGGCGGCAGGCGGTGCCCGCTGCTAGATCTCATGAAGGAAATATGACGTTTAGATGAAATTTGGCATCTCCTGCTGTCGTGGAGGTCTTTCTTACCGTTACGCTCCCGCGCAGCGCGGGTCTGCAGTCCACCTATTGAGGAGAGTTCGATGGCCTTTCGTTTCGATGCGCGGCAAGCAGCTGACGAGGAAGTCCGCCGCGTGGTGACGGATCGTCTGGTACAGGCTGAGACGTCCCTGGCGAGCGGTACCCCCAAAGGCGTCCACGAGACGCGCAAGCGCCTCAAGGAACTACGCGCCCTCTTGCGGCTGTTGCACGGCGCCCTGGGCAAGCGTGCCTTCGTCAGTCGCAATCGGCGCCTGCGCGACCTGGGCCGCCAGCTGTCGTCGCTACGCGACAGCGCCGCCCTGGTGGAAAGCTGGGACAAGCTGGGTGAGTCCGACCGCAAGAGGTTCGCTTCGCCGGCCATGAAGCGGGTGCGCCAGCGCCTGCAGGAGCGCGCCGACCAGCAGATCGCCGCAGCCAGCGGCCATCCCGAGTTGCTTGAGGAACTGACCGCCCTGCGCGAGGAAGTGGCTGGCTGGAAGCTCTCCGGCAAGGGCTTCGGGCTGTTCGCCCGTGGCCTGGAAGACAACTACAAGGCCGGGCGTCAGGCGCTCAAGACCGCCCGCGACAAGCCCACCGACGAGACCCTGCACGACTGGCGCAAGCGGGTGAAGGATCACTGGTATCACACCCAGCTGCTCGCCGCGGCCTGGCCAGCGGAATTCAAGACGCGCCAGAAGAGCCTCAAGCGTCTGTCGGAATACCTGGGCGACGATCACGACCTGGCGGTGATGCAGCTGTTGCTGGAAAGCGAGCCGACGCTGTTCGGCGCCAGCAATACCCGCCTGGCCATTGGCGAGAGCCTGGCCCAGCAGCGCGAGCGCTTGCAGCTGAAGGCCTTTTCCCTGGGCCTGCGTCTCTATCTGGACAAGCCCACCGCCCTCGCCGAACGCTGGCGGGACCTCTGGCGATTGGCCAGCCGCCCCTATGAGTCGCGCAAAGCCAAGCCCAAGAGCGCCAAGGCCCCTGCCGGGCTGTTGCCACACCTGGTCGAAGAATCGTCAGTCTAACGCCTGGGCCAGACGGATCTGTCGCACGTGGTGGTGGTCCAAGGTCAGGACATACCACCACGACGAGGTCTCGCGATGAAATCCAAGCTGCTCGCTTCCCTGTTTGCCTGTTCCGTCCTGGCCAGCACCGCGGCCCTGGCCGACCAGCCCGGCGCCGACTGGATGCCCATGAACGACGTCAAGTCCAAGCTCATGGAGCAGGGCTACACCTCGATCACCAAGATCGAAGCCGATGACGGTCAGTGGGAAGGCGAAGGCATGAAGAAAGATGGTATGAAGTATGACTTCCATGCCGACGCCAAGACCGGCAAGATCACCAAGGAAAAGATGGACATGTGATCTCTCGGGGACCTGGCCGTAGCGCCGGGTCCCCCTTCGCGCCTGCCATCTCTTTCCCACACCCTCTTCGTCCGGTCGGCCCTTCCTGAGCCGCCCTCTTCGTCACCTAGGAACCCCCATGTACAGTACCGCTTTGGTCGAGCTGCTGCGCACCCACGAGCGGGCGCTGCTCGACGCCTGGATCGGCGCCCAGCGCGCGGCCGGCATGCGCATCGACCTGCTCGACGAAACCACCATCCTGGCCAACTCCGCCGAGCTGTTGCGGCGCATCACCGTGGCCGCCGCCCAGGGCCTGGGGGATCTGCGCGAGCCGCACTGGCAGCCGGTGCGCGCGCTGCTGGAGCGGTTTTCCTTCGACCAGAGTCGTGCCGGCCTGACGCCGTCGCAGACGGCGACCTTCGTCTTCTCGCTCAAGGAGCCGCTGTTCACCCTGATCCAGAACGAATGCGACGATCCCCTCGCCGAAATCTGGGCCGCCACCCGGCTGATCGACGACCTCGGTCTGTACAGCATGGAAAGCTATGTGAACGGTCGCGAGACGGTGATTCGCGAGCAGCAGGAAAGCATGCTGGAACTGTCCACCCCGGTGGTGGAACTGTGGGACGGCATCCTGGCCATCCCGCTGATCGGCGCGCTGGACAGCAACCGCACCCAGGTGGTGATGGAGTCGCTGCTGGAAAAGATCGTCCAGACCGAATCGGACCTCGCCATCATCGACATCACCGGCGTGCCCACGGTGGACACCATGGTCGCCCAGCACCTGCTCAAGACGGTGACCGCCGCCCGGCTGATGGGCGCCCAGTGCATCATCAGCGGCATCCGCCCGCAGATCGCCGCCACCATCGTCCATCTGGGCGTGGACCTGGGCGATGTGATCACCAAGGCGTCGCTGGCCGATGCCTTCCGCCTGGCCTTGCGCCAGCAGGGCGTGCGCCTGGCCGCCCCCGCCAAGGGCTAGGAGCGCGCCATGATCGACCGGATTCCGATTCTCAAGCTGGGCCCCTTCCTGCTGCTGAGCATCCAGGTGGACATGCACGACCAGCTGGCGCTGGACCTGCAGGAAGACCTCACCGAGCAGATCGTCCGCCACAAGGCCAAGGGCGTGCTCATCGACATCTCGGCCCTGGAAATCGTCGACTCCTTCATTGGCCGGATGCTGTCCCACATCGCCCAGGTCTCGCGCATCCTCGATGCCAAGGTGATCGTGGTCGGCATGCAGCCGGCGGTGGCCATCACCCTGGTGGAACTGGGGCTGTCGCTGGAGGGCATCGCCACGGCGCTGAACATGGAAAAGGGCATGCGCCGGCTGGAAGCCATGGTCGCCGCGGACGAATCGCTGGAGGAGTCAAAGGGTGGCGAAGACACAGACGCTTCCACTCCGCCAGGAGACTGACATCGTGCTGATCCGTCAGCAGGTGCGCAAGGTCGCCGAAGCCATCCGCCTGGGCCTGATCTCCCAGACCAAGATCGTCACCGCGGCCAGCGAGATCGCGCGCAACGGCCTGGTCTACGGACTGGGCGGCGAATGCCTGATCGAGGAGACACTGCGCGCCGGCAAGCCGGCGATCCGCCTGGTGATCCGTGACCAGGGTCCGGGCATCGCCGACCTCGACCGCGCCATGGTCGACGGCTACACCTCGGGCAAGGGCCTGGGTCTGGGGCTGTCCGGTTCGCGGCGGCTGGTGGACGACTTCCACATCGAGAGTCAGCCCGGCCAGGGCACCACCGTCGAGCTCTGGAAGTGGCGATGAACGACCAGCCGTGTAGCCTGGTGCTGCCGGTGACCACCACGGTCCATGTCGATGCCGCCCGGCGCGCCCTGGTCCGCCTGGCTGGCACCGTCACCACCGATGAAACCCTGCTCGGGCGCTTGACCATCGTCGCCCAGGAGCTGGGCTACAACCTGGTTCGGCATGCCGGACATGGCGAACTCCTGGCCACCCTGAGCGGCGAAGGCGTGCTCGATGTCCTGGCGGTGGATCGCGGCCCGGGCATGCACGACGTCGCCCGCTGCCTGAGCGATCACTACAGCACGGCCGCGACGCTGGGTGCCGGCCTGGGGGCGATCCGCCGGCAGGCTGATGTGTTCGACATCCATTCGCGACCCGGTCAGGGCACCGTGGTGCTGGCCCGCTTTCATCTGGCGGGCACGCCCAGCAGCCGGCTGCAGCATGGCGCCCTGTGCACGCCGCATCCCGAGGAAGAGGTCTGCGGCGACACCTGGGCGGTCAGCGGGCGCCGCCTGCTGGTCTGCGATGGCCTGGGACACGGCCGGCAGGCCGCCACGGCCAGTCGCCGGGCGCGAGAATTGTTCCTGCGCCATGGCGCGCACCTGCCGCTGCAGCGACTGATGGAGAACCTGCACCAGGCGCTGATGGACACCCGTGGCGCCGCCCTGGCCCTGGCCGAGCTGGACCCTGATCAGGGCCAGGTGAGCTTTTGCGGCATCGGCAACATCGCCGGGCGCCTGCTCGGCAACACCTCGCGCAGCCTGGTGTCCAACAATGGCACCCTGGGCTACCGGATCGGACGGATCCAGACCTATACCTACCCCTGGACACCCGGCACCCTGCTGGTGCTGAACTCCGATGGACTGACGTCCAAGGTAGGCCTGGGCGAGCACTCCGGGCTCGGGGCGCGCCATCCGGCGCTGATCGCCGCCCTTCTGCATCGCGACTTCCGGCGTTCCGCCGACGATGCCACCGTCTTGGTACTCAAGCATGTCTGACGTCTTGCCCCTGCTGACCCTCGCCCTGCGCAGCGAGCAGGACATCGTGCACTGCCGCCAGGCCGCCAAGCGCCTGGCCGCGGCTCTGGAATGGCCGGTGCTGGAGCAGATCCGTCTGGCCACCGCGGTCTCCGAACTGGCGCGCAACATCCATCAGTACGCTGGCAGCGGGCATTTCGACTTCGCCCTGCTGCGAGACGACAGCAAGCGCCTGCGCGGCCTGGAGGTGCGTGCGGTCGACCAGGGCCCGGGCATCGCCGAGATGGACGCCATCCGCGCCGGCAGCTATCGCTCCAACACCGGCATGGGTATCGGCCTGCGCGGCGCCCAGCGGCTGTTCGACGACTTCGACATCCAGACGTCACCCGCCGGCACCTGCATCACCGCCCGCAAGTACCAGGCGCCACGGCCCTTTCCCGACGCTGACCTGCTCCAGGCGCTGACGGCCGACCTGCAAGGCAGTCCGCCACCGGATCCCTATCAGCAGATCCGCCTGCAGAGCGAAGAACTGCTGCTGACCAACACCGAACTGCAACTGCGCCAGTCGGAGCTGGAGGTCACCAACAAGGAACTGGAAAACACCAATCAGGGGGTGGTGGCGCTCTATTCCGAACTGGAAAAGGCCACCCAGGAACTCAAGGAGGCCAGCGAGGCGAAGACGCGCTTCTTCTCCAACATGACCCATGAATTCCGCACCCCGATCAACATCATCGAGAACGTCGCCAAGCTGCTCGCCAGCGGCGTGGACGGGGCGCTCAATGCCGAACAGCAGCGCCAGGTGCGCTTCATCAGCGATGCGGCGCTGGAACTGGCCAATCTGGTCAGCGAGCTGCTGGCCCTGGCCGAGGTACAGTCCGGTCGCCTGACCATCGTGCCCCAGCCCTTCCCGCTGGGGACCTTCGTCGACCGCCTGGAACAGTTCGCCGCCGCCCTGGCGCCGCGCTATCCCCAGGTCAGTTTCAGCGTCGCCCCGCCGCCCGCCGAGGTGCTGCTGGATACCGACGAGAGCCGGCTGTTCCAGGTGCTGCGCAATCTGATCTCCAACGCCTTCAAGTACACCCCTCGGGGCCAGGTGCGCATCCAGGTGTTCCAGCCGGACGACGCCAGCCTGGAATTCCTGGTGGAAGACAGCGGCATCGGCATCGCCGCCGCGGATCAGCAGAAGATCTTCGAGGAATTCGAGCGGATCCGCTCGCCGCACCTGACCCATATCGAAGGCACCGGCCTGGGCCTGCCCCTGGCGCAACGCCTGGCCGTGCTGCTGCGCGGCGAGCTGTCCCTGGACAGCGAGGTCGGCCGCGGCAGTCGCTTCACCCTGCGCCTGCCGCGCCACTACGCCAGTCACCGCGCTGCCGAACCGGAACCCGATCTCAGCGGCCTCACCGTGCTGGTGATCGAAGACAACGAAGGGGATCGCTATCTGGTCCGTCGTACCCTCGAACGGCTCAATCCGGTGCTGCTAGAGGCCGATAGCGCCCGCAGCAGCCTGGATCGGCTCAATGCGGTACGCCCGGACATCATCATCCTCGACCTCGACCTGCCCGACATCAACGGCGAGGATCTACTCGCCAGCATGGACTGGAGCATGCACCGACGGGTGCTGATCAACACCGCCCAGCCCCTGGACGAAGCGGGTCGCCAGCGCCTGCAGGACTACTGCCACGCCATCCTGTTCAAGCACGCCCCCGATCACGCCGAGCGGCTGCTGGCCGAGGTCTGTGCGCTGGCGCGGAGCCTGTCCGATGACTAGTGCCCAGCGCCGTATCGTCATCATCGATGACACCGAGGCCAATCGCTATGTGCTGCGCAAGATCCTCGGCAGCCAGACCCACTACGAAGTGCTGGAAGCGGCCAGCGGTGCCGCTGGCCTGGCGCTGATCGACGAATCCGTCGAACTGGTGATCATCGACGTCAATCTGCCGGACACCACCGGCTTCGAGCTGATCCAGGCTATCGAGCACAGGTGCGGTTGGGGTCGGCTGCCGGCCATCATCAACATCTCGGCCACCTTCGTTTCCGGCAAGGACAAGGCCCAGGGCTTCAACACCGGGGCCCAGGCCTACCTGACCCACCCGATCAATCCGGAAGAGGTGCTGGCCACCGTCGGCGCCCTGCTAAAGGCCAGCTCCCGGGTCGGGCACATGGAGCAGCAGCGCAATTCGGCCATCGCCCGCAGCGAGAACCTGCAGGCGGAAAAGGTCATGCTGGAACGCTTCATGAGATCGCTCAACCACGACCTGCGCTCGCCGCTGACGGCCGCCACCATGGTGGTCAACCTGATGCAGCGCAGCCCGGCGCGACGCACCGACGATCTGCTGCAGACCTTGCACGACAACCTGCAGCGCATGAACCAGATGATCACCGACGTGCTGGACATCAGCCACATGAGCCTGGGCGGCGGCGTCCGTCTCAGCGGCGATCCGCTGGTGCTGGGTCCGCTGCTGAACGACGCCGCCGCCAATCTGCAGCTGCAATTCGGCAATCACCTCGAGCTGCAACTGGAGACCCCGGCGCTGGAGGTGCTGTGGGACAGATACGCCTTCCTGCGCATCTTCGACAACCTGGTGCTCAACGCCGCCAAGCATGGCGACACGGGAACGCCGATCCAGGTGCGGCAATGGCTGGCCGGCGATCAGGTCATGCTGGAGCTACGCAACCTGGGGCAGTTTCCCGACGAGGTCCTGGCCAACCTGGCCACGCCCTATTTCATCTCCACCCGCAGCGACAAGCGCGGCTGGGGCCTGGGCCTGCCCATCGTCAAGGCGCTCAGCGAAAGCTTTGGTGGCGAGGCGCGCTTCGCCAATGGCGCGGGCGAGGTGATCATCACCCTACACCTGCCGCTGCGCCTGGCCTAGCGCAGCACCTAGGGACCGGATGTAGGTGGAGCTGAGACAGCTCCACCGTCGCAGCCCGACATGGCGGGCTCGATCTGGGCAGCGTTGGGCTTCGCTGCGCTCAGCGCCAACCTACTAGAGTTTCGTGTCGTAGGTGGGCTGAGACAGCTCCACCGTCGCAGCCCGACATGGCGGGCTCGACCTGGGCAGCGTTGGGCTTCGCTGCGCTCAGCGCCAACCTACTAGAGTTTCGTGTCGTAGGTGGGCTGAGACAGCTCCAGCGTCGCAGCCCGACAGGGCGGGCTCGACCTGAACAGCGTTGGGCTTCGCTGCGCTCGGCGCCAACCTACTGAAGTTCGTGATGTAGGTTGGGCTGAGACAGCTCCACCGTCGCAGCCCAATATAGCGGGCTCGATCTGGGCAGCGTTGGGCTTCGCTCAGGTTCAGCCCAACCGCCCTCCTCCTCAGAACTCGATCTGGACATCCCCCTGAGGAATGCTGCAGCAGGACAGGATGTAGCCTTCGGCCTCGTCTTCCTCGGTGATGCCGCCGTTGTGGTCCATGACCACCTCGCCGCTTTTCTTGAGCACCTTGCAGGTGCCGCAGATGCCCATGCCGCACGCCTTGGGAATGTGCAGGCCGAGCTTGGCCGCGGCGCCGTGGATGGTCTCGCCCGGGCCGATGCTGACGCTCTTGTCGCTCTCGGTGAAGGAGATCAGGCACTGGGCTTCCAGGGGAATCGGCGGCAGGTCGGCGGCGGCTTCGGCCTGTTCGGCGGCCTCGACCTTGGCTTCCGGCGGCGTCGCGCCAAAGGATTCCTCGTGGTACCGGGTCATGTCGAAGTCCAGCTCGCGGAGCATGGCCTTGACGGCGTTCATGTAGGGCGTGGGGCCGCAGCAGAAGATCTCGCGTTCACGGAAGTCCGGCGCCATCAGCTCGAGCATGCGGCGATCGAAGTAGCCGCGGAAACCGGCCCAGGACTCACCGTGCTCGGTGCGCTCGCACACCAGGTTCAGGGCGAAGTTGTCGATCCGCGCGGCCATGTGCTCCAGCTCACCCTGGTAGATGATGTCGCGCGGGGTGCGGGCGCTGTGCACGAAGACCATGTCGACGCTGGCGTTGGTGTCGTAGAACCAGCGCGCCATGGACATCACCGGGGTGATGCCCACGCCGCCGGAGAGGTAGAGCACCTTGTCGGCCGGGTAATCGATGGCGTTGAACAGGCCGACCGGGCCATGCACGGCCAGGTTTTCACCGACCTTGAGGTTGTCGTGCAGCCAGTTGGATACCAGGCCGCCCGGCACGCGCTTGACGGTGATGGAGAAGCTGTAGGGCACCGAAGGCGAGCTGGAGATGGTGTAGGAGCGCATCACCTGCCGGCCATCGATTTCCAGCTCCAGGGTCACGAACTGGCCCGGCTTGAAGAAATACATCAGCGGGATTTCGGCCGTGAAGCAGAAGGTGCGCACGTCCCAGGTTTCCTGGATGACCTTGACGCAGCGCACGGGGTGGCGGCCATTGGTCCAGGTCTGGGTGGTTACGGGGTTGAGGAAGGTATTCATGACGCACCTCGACTGCCACTGGGGCTATTGGCGGCGATTCTGGGAGGGCCCCACGACCGCCACTTTCCCAATCGCGACATCCACATGCCGATGGCGACCGGCCCAGCAGTGGCAAGGGCTGGGGCGTCGTGAACAGCGTCGGCCATGTCGCCCATGAGCAAGGCCCCCTCCCGCCTCCGGCCCCACACTCCGCCCCAAGCCGAACCTGAACAGCGCGCGACGGGCGAAGCACGGGGTCATTCGGCGGCCCTGTCCTGTCGGCCAATAGCCTTGCAATACCGTGACCAACCACTTTCGCCACCCGCCGCGGTGGCCACGAGGATGTACGATGGACGTCAGCACCTTGAGTTTGGGCGACCCTCTCGATCCGGCCCGCAAGGCCACGGCCGAGATGCTGCGCACCCGCGAGCGCACCTATTCCCTGCCCCAGCCGTTCTACAACGACGAGCGCCTGTTCCAGATCGACATGCAGGAGATCTTCGGCAAGGAATGGCTGATCGCCGGCATGACCTGCGAGATCCCCACCAAGGGCAACTTCATCACCCTGCAGCTGGGTGACAACCCCATCCTGGTGGTCCGCGGTGCCGAGGGCAAGGTCCACGCCTTCCACAACGTCTGCCGTCACCGCGGTTCGCGCCTCTGCGTGAGCGACAAGGGCAAGGTCGCCAAGCTGGTCTGCCCCTACCACCAGTGGACCTACGAGCTGGACGGCCGCCTGCTGTTCGCCGGCACCGAGATGGGCGCCGATTTCAACATGGCCGACTTCAATCTCAAGCCGATCCACGTCAAGACCGCCGGCGGCTACATCTTCATCTCCCTGGCCGACGAACCGCCGGCCATCGACGACTTCCTGCGTACGCTCGAGCACTACATGGAGCCGTACGACATGGAGAACGCCAAGGTCGCGGTACGCACCGACCTGGTCGAGCAGGCCAACTGGAAGCTGGTGCTGGAAAACAACCGCGAGTGCTATCACTGCAGCGGCTCCCACCCCGAGTTGCTGAACACCCTGCTGGAATGGGACGACGTCACCGATCCGCGTGCCTCCCAGGCATTCAAGGATCAGGTCGCCGCCTGCACCACGCGCTGGGACGCCGACAACATCCCCTACGCCCATGCCAGCTTCGGCTTGCGCAACCGCATCGTGCGCATGCCACTGCTCGCCGGCACCGTGTCCATGACCCTGGACGGCAAGCCCGGCTGCCAGAAGCTCATGGGTCGCATCAAGGACCCGGACCTGGGCTCCATGCGCATCCTGCACCTGCCGCACTCCTGGAACCACTGCATGGGCGATCACATGATCGTCTTCACCGTCTGGCCGCTGGGTCCGACCGAGACCGTGGTGACCACCAAGTGGCTGGTGCACAAGGACGCCGTGGAAGGCGTCGACTACGATCCGGTCAACCTGCGCAAGGTCTGGGATGCCACCAACGACCAGGATCGTCGTCTGGCCGAGGAAAACCAGCGTGGTATCAACTCCAAGGCCTACCAGCCGGGTCCCTACTCAAAGACTTACGAATTCGGCGTGATCAACTTCATCGACTGGTACAGCGAGCGGCTGCTCAACAACCTCGGCGAAGAGGCGCCAGCCGCGCATCTACGCCAGGTCGGCGGTGACTGAGGAACGCGAATTCCAAGCCGCCCATGGAGTCGCAAGGGCTCCATGGGCATGCCAATAAACTGTCTTTATGTTAATGCGGTTTTTTGACGCACCCCTTTTTAGCGTCTTTATTTTAAAACATCACATAAAGTTGTGAGCCTGTTCACGTTTTGAATCGTCTTTCACGGGCTCATCATGACTCTTCGCTCGCTGTCCATCGCTACTCGCAATCTGCTGTGTTTTGGCATTCTTGCGACACTCGTCGCTGCCCTCGGCTTGTTCGGTTGGTTTCAGTTGGCGCAAATCCGCCAGTTGGGTCATCAGGTAGAACAGCGCCATATCCCCACGCTCGTCGCCGCCAATGACTTGGGGATGCTGCTGGCCCGAACCCGCATCGAAACCCTGCGTCTGCTGGCCATGCCCGATGCCGAAACCCTGACCAACACCCGCAAGAAGCTGGACGACCTGAGTACCGAGGTCCAGGCCGCCTTCGGGCGCTATCAGCAAGGCGCGCTGTCGCCACAGAGCCGACAGGCACTGGACGATCTGCGCCAGGTGCACCGGGAATACATGCAGGGCGTACGGCAGCTGGCCGACCTGGCCGGTGCCGGCCAGATGGCCGAGGCGCGCCAGGTGGTCCAGCAGAACATGGCGCAACTGGGTCTCCGGATGAACGCCAGCATCGAGACGCTACGCAACGTGGTCCAGCAGGATATCCATACGGCCAGTAACGAGGCCGATACCGCCTATGCGCGCTCTACCACCGTGACCTGGCTGATGATCCTGCTGGCGCTGGCCCTCACCGCCCTGCTCGCCTGGCGGCTGACCCGCAGCATCGCGGGGCCCATCGCCCAGGCCGTTGCGGCGGCGCGTACCATCGCCACCGGCGACCTGACCCAGCCGCTGGACGCTCGCGGGCGCGACGAGGCGGCCCAGCTGCTGCAGGCCATGCAGCAGATGCAGGGCCAGTTGCGCGAGACCCTCGCGCACATCGGCGATTCGGCCACCCAGTTGGCTTCAGCCGCCGAGGAGATGACCGCGGTGACTCAGGAAAGCGCCCACGGCCTGCGCCAGCAGAATAACGAGATCGAAATGGCCGCCACGGCGGTCACCGAGATGAGCCAGGCGGTCGAAGAGGTCGCCGGCAATGCCGGCTCGACCTCCACCGCGTCGCGCCAGGCCGCCCAGACCGCGGCCCAGGGCCAGCGCCAGCTGGGCGAGACCCTCGGCGCCATCGAAGCCCTCACCGAGCAGGTCCTCGGCGCCAGCGCCCAGGCCCGTGAGCTGGAAAGCCAGACCCGCGACATCAGCCAGGTGCTGGATGTGATCCGCGCGGTGGCCGAGCAGACCAATCTGCTGGCGCTCAACGCCGCCATCGAGGCCGCCCGAGCCGGTGAGGCGGGCCGCGGCTTTGCCGTGGTGGCCGACGAGGTACGGGCCCTGGCCAAGCGTACCGGGGACTCGACCAGCGAGATCGAGAAGATGATCGGCAATATCCAGCAGGGCACTGGCCAGACCGTCGATGCGCTGCTGAGCAGTGCCGATCAGGCACGACTGACCCGGGAACAGGCCCAGGCGGCCAATGCCGGCCTCGCTGCCATCGCGGATGCGGTATCCGGCATCGACGAACGCAACCTGCTGATCGCCAGTGCCGCCGAGCAGCAGGCCCAGGTGGCCCGCGAGGTGGATCGCAATCTGGTACGCATCCGCGATCTATCGGTGCAGACCGCCGCCGGTGCCGAGCAGACCCAGGGCGCCAGCCAGCAACTGGCGGATCTGGCAGCGACCTTGAGTGGTCAGGTACGCCGCTTCCAGTTCTGAGCGAGTATCAGCCCCTAGGCTAGAAGCCGTCGGGTCAACAGTCAGCTTTAAGACGAATGACCATAAAGTCGCGGCGCCTCTAGCCGTTAAAGGAGACCTCACTCTTCACCGGGGCTGCCGCCGTGACCTTTCGTTCCTTCTCCCTCGCCATTCGCAGTGTGTTGTGTTTCGGCCTGCTGGCCATCCTCGTCGCCAGTCTGGGCCTGTTCGGCCTGCTGCAACTGTCGCAGATCCGGGCCCAGGGCCAGGTGATCGAGACCAACAACGTGCCCAGCATCGTCGAAGCCGACAACCTTGCCCTGCAACTGGCCCGCACCCGGGTCGAGGTGCTGCGCCTACTGGCCATTCCGGACGCCGCTACCGTCGCCAACACGCGCAAGAAGATCGACAGCATCAATGCCGACATCGGCGCCGCTTTCGGTCGCTATGACAAGCTCGTCAGCAGCGACCGCGAGCGCCAGGCCTTCGAGGCCCTGCGCCAGATCCATGGCGACTATGTCCGCTACACCGCGCAACTCGCCGACCTCATCGGGGCCGGCAAGGTCGACGAGGCCCGCAGCCTGATCCAGACCAGCATGGCCCAGCTCGGCGTGCAGATGAACGAGCGCACCGAAGCCCTGCGCAAGATCAACCAGGAAGACATCAAGGCCGCCTCCCAACACTCCGGCGACACCTATGCCCAGGCCACCTCCATCACCTGGATGGTCATCGCCCTGGCCCTGGGTCTGACCGTGCTGCTGGCCTGGCGCCTGACCCTGAGCATGACCCGGCCCATCGCCGAGGCCGTGGCCGCCGCCCGGACCATCGCCAGCGGCGATCTGACCCAGACCCTGGATACCCGCGGTCACGACGAAGCCGCCCAGCTGCTACAAGCCATGCAGCAGATGCAGACCAATCTGCGCGACACTCTGGGGCACCTGGGCCATTCCGCTACCCAGCTGGCCTCCGCCGCCGAGGAAATGACCGCGGTCATGCAGGAGAGCGCCCACGGCCTGCAACAGCAGAACAGCGAGATCGAGATGGCGGCCACCGCGGTCACCGAGATGAGCCAGGCGGTGGACGAAGTGGCCGGCAATGCCACCTCCACCTCGTCCGAATCGCGCCAGGCCGCCGATACCGCGCGCCAGGGCCAGCGGCAGCTGGGCGATACCCTGGGCGCCATCGAGGTGCTCACCGAAAACGTGCTGGGTGCCAGCGAACAGGCCCGCCAGCTGGCTGAACAGACCCGCAACATCAGCCAGGTACTGGACGTGATCCGCTCGGTCGCCGAACAGACCAACCTGCTGGCGCTCAACGCCGCCATCGAAGCCGCGCGTGCCGGTGATGCCGGTCGCGGCTTCGCCGTGGTCGCCGACGAGGTGCGCGCCCTGGCCCATCGCACCGGTGAATCCACCCGCGAGATCGAAGGCATGATCGGCAGCATCCAGCAGGGCACCGGCCAAACCGTCGATGCGCTGCTGACCAGCGCCGACCAGGCGCGCCAGACCCGCGAGCAGGCGCAGTCGGCCAACGCCGCCCTGGCCGCCATCGCCCAATCGGTGTCGGGCATCGACGAGCGCAACCTGGTGATCGCCAGCGCCGCCGAAGAGCAGGCCCAGGTGGCCCGCGAGGTGGATCGCAATCTGGTACGCATCCGCGATCTGTCGGTGCAGACCGCTGCCGGTGCCGAACAGACGCGCGCCGCCAGCCAGCAGCTCTCCGAGCTGGCGGTGGAGCTCAACGGCCAGATCCGCCGCTTCCGCGTGTGACCTGTCCGGCAGGGCCACTCCTGCCGAATCTGGTCGCGGTGGCAAAACTGGAAGGCGCCCGCTACGCTGGCGCCTTCGCCCACCGCGCCTCTCTCGCATGAGCTATCGCTACGTCATCTTCGACTTCGACGGCACCCTGGCGGACAGTCTGCCCTTTCTGCTGAGCTGCCTGGGCGAGCTGGCGCGAACCCATGGCTTTCGGCAGCCGGCTGCCGACGAGTGGCCCCGGCTGCGCGCCGCCTCCCTGACCGGCCTGCTCGACAGCCTGGGCATCCCGCTGTGGCAGGTACCGCGCATCACCCGCCACTATCGCCGCCTGCTTGTCCAGCGCGGCGACCAGGTGGCGCCCTTCGCCGAGATTCCCGCCACCCTCGACCGGCTCCAGGCCAACGGCCTGGCGCTGGGTCTGGCGACCTCCAATTCCGCCGCCGCGGTCCATCAGGTACTGCCCCAGGCCGGACGGTTGTTCCCTGATGGCGAATTCGATATCCCCCTGCTGGGCAAGGCCAGGCGCCTGACACGGTTGCTCCGCCGCCAGGGCATCGCACCGGCCGAGGCGCTCTATGTCGGTGACGAGCTGCGCGATCTCCAGGCTGCGCACCGCGCCGGGCTGGATTGCGCGGCCGTGGCCTGGGGCTATGGCTGCCCGGTGACGCTGCGTGCGCAGCAGCCCGATCTTTTCTTCGAACACCCGGTCGAGCTGTTGCGGCTGCGGCCCTCCCCCTGCTGAAGGAATGTCCATGAAGTCTCTGTTGCTGGTCGCTGGTCTTTGTCTGAGTGGTGTGCTGCACGCCGCCGAGCTGCAGGTGCGGGTGGAGACGGTCGATGCCTCGGGGGGCCAGTTGCTGCTGGCGGTATTCGATAGCGAAGAGGCCTGGAAGGCGCACAAGACGCCGGTGGCCCAGGCGCATCTCGCTGCACAGGCAGGTGCCCAGGAACAGCGCTTCGACCTGCCACCCGGACGCTACGCCGTGTCGGTCATCCACGACAGCAACAGCAACAGCCAGCTGGATACCAATTTCATCGGCATGCCCACCGAACAATACGGCTACAGCAACAATCCGCCGCTGCGCATGCGCATGGCCACCTTCGAGGAATGTACCTTCACCCTGCCAGCCGCAGGTCTGCGCCAACAGGTGACGCTGCGCTAGGACGCAGGCTTAATGCACAGGCTTCCAAACAGAAAATCAACAGAGTTATCCACATGACTTTTAGCGTCGATCGCTGAACTCCGAGCTGAACAGGCGTGGATAACTCCTTGGGCTGGCGAAAGAAATCCCTTGACTCGGGCATATCCCGAAAAACTGGTCATTATTTGATCGATCCTCTGGAGGCCGCGCCAGCTCTGGTCTCTGACACTGGACGAACAACCTATCCACAGCCCTATGCAACGCTATTGTGGGTTGTGGAAAACGCCTGAAACAGTATTGATCATTTTTTGTACGATCCTCTACAAGCCTTGCCAGCCCTGGCGTACAGATCAGGTCCCACATCTTTTCCACAGGCACGCACACAGCAGATGTGGGCAAACTAGCCAGGAGAAACGTCTTCTGGCGTCACGCATAGCCAGAGCGGAATTGGTTATTTATTGAGCAATTTTCCTTGGACAGTTGCCCCAACGGTTGCTGACAACTTGCCCAGGGCTTATCCACAGCCTTTACCTGTCAAGCAATGACGGCACGACAGGCAATCGTCCGCAGCCTGACCGGTTTGATCTGGCCGTCGCTAATTCGATCAACAAGGTCAGTATCCCCGCAGCCCCTCTGGTACGCGGCTTTGCGCCGGTAGCGAACAGACTGCCCACAACCTTATGCACAGTTTGCAAAGCATTCAGGCATAAAAAAGACCGCTTTAGGCGGTCTTTTCAAGCACTGGCAAGTGCTCAGCGCGCGGTGCGTACGCTGTCCGACAGCTGCTTGCAGAGGCCGAGCACGCCATCGATGGCAGCGCCCGAGGATTCGGCCTTGGCGATCTGGTCGACGAATGCCGAACCCACCACCACGCCATCGGCGATCCGGGCGATCACGCGGGCCTGCTCCGGGGTACGGATGCCGAAGCCGACGGCTAGCGGCAGGTCGGTGAAACGACGCAGGCGCGCCACGGCGGCCTCGACGTGCTCGGTGGTGGCCGAGCCGGCACCGGTCACGCCCGCGACGGATACGTAATAGACGAAGCCGGAGCTGGTGTTGAGTACGCGCGGCAGGCGGGCGTCATCGGTGGTCGGGGTGGTCAGACGGATGAAGTCGATACCGGCGGCCTGGGCCGGCAGCGCCAGCTCGGCGTCGTGCTCGGGCGGCAGGTCGACCACGATCAAGCCATCCACGCCCGCTTCGGCGGCTTCCGCCAGGAAGCGCTCCACGCCATAGCGATGGATGGGGTTGTAGTAGCCCATCAGCACCAGTGGCGTCTCCCCCTCCCCGCGACGGAAGTCACGCACCATCTCCAGGGTCTTGGCCAGATTCTGGCCACCCTGCAGGGCACGCAGGGCAGCGGCCTGGATGGCTGGACCGTCGGCCATGGGATCGGTGAAGGGCATGCCCAGTTCGATGACGTCGGCGCCGGCCGCCGGCAGGCCCTTGAGGATGGCCAGGGCGGTGGCATAGTCCGGATCGCCCGCGGTGGTGTAGGTGACCAGGGCGGCGCGGCCCTCGGCCTTCAGCGCGGCGAAGCGGGTTTCCAGACGGCTCATAGCTTGTCTCCCAGGTGGCTCATCACGGTCTGCATGTCCTTGTCGCCGCGGCCCGAGAGGCAGATCACCATGAGGTGGTCCTTGGGCAGGTGCGGCGCGCGCTTGTAGGCCTCGGCCAGGGCGTGGGCGGATTCCAGGGCCGGGATGATGCCTTCCAGACGGCAGGTCTGGTGGAAGGCGGTGAGCGCCTCGTCATCGTTGATCGGTACGTATTCCACCCGCTGCACATCGTGCAGGTGGGCGTGCTCCGGGCCGATGCCGGGATAGTCCAGGCCAGCGGAAATGGAGTGGGCGTCGATGATCTGGCCGTCGTCGTCCTGCAAGAGGAAGGTGCGGTTGCCGTGCAGTACCCCGGGCACTCCGCCGTTGAGGCTGGAGGCATGCTTGTCGGTGTTCACGCCGTGACCACCGGCCTCGACGCCGACGATGGCGACGTCTTGGTCATCGAGGAATTCGTGGAACAGGCCCATGGCATTGGAGCCACCGCCAACGCAGGCGATCAGGCTGTCGGGCAGGCGCCCTTCTTTTTCCAGGATCTGCGCGCGGGTCTCACGACCGATCACGGCCTGAAAGTCGCGGACCATGGCCGGATAGGGGTGCGGACCGGCCACGGTGCCGATCAGGTAGAAGGTGTCGGCGACGTTGGTCACCCAGTCGCGCAGGGCCTCGTTCATGGCGTCCTTGAGGGTACCGGTACCAGCGGTGACCGGAATCACCTCGGCGCCCAGCAGCTTCATGCGGAAGACGTTGGCTTGCTGGCGATCGATGTCGGTGGTGCCCATGTAGATGACGCAGGGCAGGCCGAAGCGCGCGGCCACGGTGGCGGTGGCCACGCCGTGCATGCCGGCGCCGGTCTCGGCGATGATGCGGGTCTTACCCATGCGCTTGGCCAGCAGGATCTGGCCGATGCAGTTGTTGATCTTGTGCGCGCCGGTGTGGTTCAGCTCTTCGCGCTTGAGATAGATCTTGGCACCACCGAAATGCTCGGTCAGGCGCTCGGCGAAGTACAGCGGATTGGGACGACCGATGTAGTCACGCTGAAAATAGGCCAGCTGGTCGAGAAACGCCGGATCTTCCATGGCGGTCTCGTATTCGCGCTGCAGATCGAGGATCAGCGGCATCAGGGTTTCGGCGACATAGCGGCCACCGAACTGGCCGAACATGCCTTGAGCGTCGGGGCCCTGGCGATAGGCGGTCTGGGTCATGGGATTCTCCTGCGAAGATGGATCTACCTTACCTACTTGAGTGCCGGTGATAAATCGATAAGATCGCGATGACCCGTCAGGAAATCTCACAGATGAGCGAACCCCGTGACCTGCCTCCCCTGAATGCCCTACGTGCCTTTGAGGCCACCGCTCGTCTAGGCGGTATGAGTCGCGCGGGAGACGAACTGCATGTGACCCACGGCGCCGTGAGTCGCCAGATTCGTGCACTGGAGGAACAGCTCGGGGTGGCGCTGTTTCGCCGTGAAGGGCGGGGGCTGGCGTTGACCGAGGCCGGGCTGCGCCTGCGCGAGGTGAGCGGTGAGGTTTTCGAACGATTACGCGAGGTGTGCGCTGAACTCAAGGCTGGCAGTCGCCAGGGACCCTTCGTGCTGGGCTGCCCGGGCAGCCTGGTGGCCCGCTGGTTCATTCCGCGACTGGATCGCCTCAATCGCGATCTGCCGGAGCTGCGCCTGCACCTTTCGACCCGTACCGACGATACCCCGCTGGCCGCTGCCGGCCTGGACGCCAGCCTGTTGTTCACCGAGACGGCGCCGCCCCAGGACGTGATGCCCTATCACCTGGCGCCTGAGCGGATCGGGCCCGTGCTGAGTCCCTACTGCCCGGCCTATCTGCGGCTCAGGGACGGTGATCTGCAGGCCTTGCTGGCGGAGCGACTGCTGCACACCCTGTCGCGGCCCCAGGCCTGGCCACAGTGGTTCGCCATTCAGGGCCTGGCGGCACCGGTGCTGGAGTACGGGCAGGGCTTCGAGCACCTCTATTACCTGCTGGAGGCGGCGCTGTCGGGATTGGGGGTGGCGATCGCACCGGAACCACTGGTGGCGGCGGATCTGAAGGCGGGCAGGCTGGTCGCGCCCTGGGGCTTCGCGACAACCGGTGCGGAGTTGGCGCTATGGGCGCCGGGTCGGTTGGCGGACGAGCGGGTGGAGCGGTTGGCGGCTTGGCTCAGACAGGAGCTGGCCGAGCGCTAGCGCCCGAGGCATCCCGTGGGATGCCTCGAACTGCCACGATCAGTGGTCGCCGCGCAGCAGCGCCCAGCCGACCAGAACGGTCACGCCAGCGGCGATGCCGACGGTGGCCCAGGGATGTTCGCGCGCCACGCCACTGGCGGCACGGCCGTACTGACGGGTCAGGCGACGCACGTCGTCATAGACTTCTTCCAGCGAATCGCCCGAATGATGCAGGGCTTCGCGAGCGGTGCTCTTGAAGGAGTTCAGGCTGCTGCGGGATTCGCGCGCCGCGTTCTTCTTCAGCGATGCCAGCGAGTCGAGCAGGCTGTTGATTTCGTTCTCGATGCTGGCGATGGACGCCTGGTAGTCGGTGTTACGGGCCATGACAACCTCCTGAGATGGACGGATTCAGGAAATGTGACTACCGAGCCGTTGGAAAGTGCTGCATAGCCGTATCCGAGAGCCTGGGCAGTGAACTTATCGGGACCTTTCGCAGCCTCAAATGGCAGAGGCACCCTTCCCGGCGAGTCGACCGCGACACCGGTCAACGCGTTGCCGGCTATCCGCTGCAGCGCCCGTCATTGCTGACCCAGGAGATTTTCATGTCCGATCATCACACCTACAAGAAGCTGGAAATCGTTGGCTCTTCCACCACCAGTGTCGAGGACGCCATCAATAATGCCCTCGCCGAGACTTCCAAGTCGGTGAAGAACCTGGAATGGTTCGAAGTGGGTGAAATCCGCGGTCATATCCAGGACGCCAAGGTGGCGCACTATCAGGTCACCCTGAAGATCGGCTTCCGTATCGAAGCCAGCTGAGCAGCTATTCAAGACCTCCCTCCCCTCGCAAAAGGACAGGCAAGATGCGTAGAGTCGTGATTACCCTCGGTTTGTTGGCCCTGAGCAGCGGAGCTTTCGCCGCTGGCACCTCGTGCGACACGGTCAAGGCCGATATCGATGCCAAGCTGCAGGCCAAGCAGGTAGCGCACTACAGTCTTGAGGTGGTGGACAAGGGCAGCGCCAGCGCCTCCGCCAAGGTGGTGGGCAACTGCGAAGGCGGTAGCAAGGAAATCGTCTACCAGCGTCGCTAGGTCTCCGGCTGCCGGGTGCTCCCCAGGTAGCGCCGGCCGCTGCCGATGCAACGCCCGCCACCGAGAGGTGGCGGGCGTTGTCGCATCTAAAGGTCCGTAGCAGGTCCGAAGAATTCGTGACGGATCTGCTTTTCCGGCACCCCCAGCTCCAGCAGATCCCGTCGCACCTGGGCCATGAAGGGCTGCGGGCCGAGAAGGTAGGCGTCCAGGTCGCGATCCTTGGGCAACCAGCGCTGCAGGCGCGTCCGGTCCAATCGCGAGGCGTAGGCCTCTTCCGCCACCGGCTCGCTGTAGCAGAAGTACAGCTGCAATTGCGGGTGATGGGCGGCCTGCTCTTCCAGCCAGTGCCCGAAGGCCTGCACCCCGACATGGCGGGTGCAGTGGATCAGCTGAATCGGCCGGCCGCTGGGCAGGGCCGCCGATACCATAGGCAACAGCGGCGTGATGCCGACGCCGCCAGCGATCAGCAGCAGCGGCTTGGTCGATTCCTGCAGGACGAATTCGCCGGCTGGCGCGAAGACCTGCAACACGCCGCCTTCATGGGCATCGGTGTGCAGGTAACGCGAGACCACCCCGCCTGGCTGATGCTTGACGCTGATGCGATAGCCCTGGCCATCGCTGGCCGCCGAGATCGAATAATTGCGCCGGTATTCCACCCCATCGAGGATCACACTCAGCCCCAGGTACTGGCCGGGCTGGGCGATGCTGGTGGGCAGGCCGTCCACCGGCTCCAGGTAGAAGGAGCTGATCTCTTCGCTTTCCGGTTCGATCCGGGCGATGCGGAACGGCCGCCCGCCACGCCAGCCACCGGGCGCCTCGGCCTGGGCCGCATAGCGCTGTTCCTCGGCACCGATCAGCAGGTTGGCCAGCTGACCATAGGCGGCAGCCCAGGCATCGATCACCGCATCGGTGGCGACCTCGGCTCCCAGCACCTCGCGAATGCTCTGCAGCAGGGCGATACCCACCAGCGGATAGTGATCCGGCTGGACCTGCAGGGAGACGTGCTTGTTGACGATCTGCTCCACCAGCGGCCCCAGGGTATCCAGGCGATCGATGTAGCGGGCGTACATCAGCACCGCCCGGGCCAGCGCCCGGGCCTGGGCGCCACTAGCCTGGTGGGCGCCATTGAACAGCGGGCGGATCTCGGGATTGTCGCCCAGCAATTTGGCGTAGAAATGCCGGGTGAGGACCTCGCCCCCGGTTTCTAGCAGGGGGACGGTAGCCGTGATGATGGCTTTTTGGTCGGATGACAGCATGGCAGGGATCTCCAAACAGGACTGCCCTGTCCCTATCACGAGTCGTGCCAGCCTAAAACTTGCCCTGGATCAGGCTTTTAGCCAGTGCGCAGGTCATAATGACCAGGTCCCTATGACTCGCCGAGGTCAAATTGACCCGCCCCACTCTGCTCGATGTGATGGTACCGCTGGTGGCGGATCTGGCCCGCGACCTGCCCGATCAACAACGCTACGCCAGTCTGCTCGATGCCCTGCGCCAGGTCCTGCCCTTCGATGCGGTGGCCCTGCTGCGCCTGGATGGCGAGGTGCTGGTGCCCCTGGCGGTGCGCGGGCTGGCAGCCGACACCCTGGGACGCCGCTTCAAGGTCGGTGAGCACCCGCGCCTGGCCCTGCTGCTGGCGAGTCGCGCGCCCACCCGCTTCGCCCTCGATTGCGACCTGCCCGATCCCTACGATGGCCTGGTGGAAGGCGTGCAGGGGCACCTGGAGGTCCATGACTGCCTGGGCTGTCCGCTCTATGTGCAGGACCAGCTCTGGGGCCTGCTGACCCTGGATTCGCTGCAGGCGCAGAATGCCCGACCCGAGGATCTCACCACCCTCGCCGCCTTCGCCGGCCTGGCCGCCGCCACCGTGGCCGCCGCCGAGCGCATCGGTCAGCTTTCCGCCCGCATCATCAGCGAGCACGAATTGACCGTGGCCTATCAGCAATCGGTAGGGCACCAGCGGCCTCGCGAACTCATCGGCCAGAGTCCGGCCAGCCTGCGGCTGCGCCAGGAGATCGAGACCGTGGCGGCCAGTGATCTGACGGTGCTGATCACCGGCGAGACCGGAGTCGGCAAGGAACTGGTGGCCGAAGCCGTGCATGCCCGCTCCCTGCGCCAGCAGCGGCCGCTGATCAGCCTCAACTGCGCGGCGCTGCCCGAGGCGCTGGTGGAAAGCGAACTCTTCGGCCATGTGCGCGGCGCCTTTTCCGGTGCCGTCAGCGAACGCCGCGGGCGCTTCGAACTGGCCGATGGCGGCACCCTGTTTCTCGACGAGGTCGGCGAATTGCCGCTGACGGTGCAGGCCAAGCTCCTGCGGGTGCTGCAGAGCGGCCAGTTGCAGCGGCTGGGCTCGGATCGCGATCTCAAGGTGGACGTGCGCATCATCGCCGCCACCAACCGTGACCTGGCCGACTGCGTGCGCGCCGGACGCTTTCGCGCCGATCTCTACCATCGCCTGAGCGTCTATCCGCTGGCGGTACCGGCCCTGCGCGAGCGTGGCCGGGACGTCCTGCTGCTGGCCGGTTTCTATCTGGAGCAGAATCGCGCCCGCCTGGGCCTGCGCGGCCTCCGGCTGACGCCTGCGGCGCAGCGCACCCTGCTGGCCTACGCCTGGCCGGGCAACGTGCGCGAACTGTCGCACCTCATCAGCCGGGCGGCGCTCAAGGCCCATGCCGGCAGCGAGGAACGCGGCGGCATCCTGACCCTGGACAGCGAGCAGCTCGGCCTGCCGCTGGGCACCACGGCGCTGCCCGACGAGGACCTCGTCCTGCCCGCCACCTCCCTGCGCGAAGCCACGGAGGGCTTCCAGCGCCAGACCATCACCCTGGCCCTGGAACAGCATGGCCAGAACTGGACCCTGGCCGCCGCCGCCCTCGACCTGGACCGCGCCAATCTCGCCCGTCTGGCGCGACGGCTGGGGCTCAAGTGAAGCCTCCGGCCTAGCGCCTAGAAGCGGAAACGCGCCACCAGGCCGGTAAAGGTGCCCACCACCTGGGACAGCTCCTGGCTGGCCTGGCGGGTCTGCTGGGCGACCGTCGCCGTCTGCGTCGACAACTGCTGGATGTTGGTCAGATTACGATCCACCTCCCGCGCCACCTGGGCCTGCTCTTCCGCGGCGCTGGCGATGACCAGATTGCGCTCGTTGATGCCGCCCACCGTCTGGGTGATGTGCGCCAGGGCCTGATCAGCCGCGTGCGCGGCGGCCTGGGTCGCCTGGGCCAGACTCTGGCTGTCGCCCATGGCGCGAACCGACTGCACGGCGCTCTCTTGCACGCCGCCGATCATCCGCTCGATCTCGCCGGTGGAGGCCTGGGTGCGCGCAGCCAGGGCGCGGACCTCATCGGCCACCACGGCGAAGCCCCGTCCCTGATCGCCGGCCCGAGCGGCTTCGATGGCGGCGTTCAGCGCCAGCAGATTGGTCTGTTCGGCGATGCCGCGGATGACATCCACCACACTGCCGATGCTGCGCACCCGCTCGGCCAATTGCTCCACCGTGACACTGGAGGTGCCCAGCGCCTGGCTCAGACTCGCGATGGTGGCGACCGCCTCCTGCACCTGGGTGCGTCCGCTGTTCGCCTCCTGGCTGGCGCTGCGCGAGGCCGCGGAGGTGGACACCGCATTGCGCGCCACCTCTTCCACGGCGGTGGTCATCTCGGTCACCGCGGTGGCCGCCTGCTGGATCTCATCATGCTGCCGGGTGAGGCCGCGAGCGCTCGCGTCGGTGACGGTATCCAGGCCTGCGGCGGCCCTGGCCAGCCGGCTGGCGGCGTCACCGATCTCCTGCAGGGTACCCCTGAGCTGCCCCTGCATGCGTTCCAGCGCCTGCAGCAACTGACCCGGTTCGTCCCGTCGGGTGCTGTGGATCACGCCGTTCAGATCCCCGGCGGCAATGCGCTGGGCACTGGCCACCGCGATGCTCAGGGGCCTGGTGATGGAGCGGGTGATCAGCAGCCCCAAGCCGATCGCCACGATGAAGGCGACGAGGATGCCACCATAGAGCTTGGCCTTGATGCCTTCGGCAGTGGCCGCGGCCTGCTCGGCACCCGCCCCGATCTGCTCATCCTTGAGGGCGCTCAGGGCGTCGAAGGTGGCCATCACCTGCAAATAGCGGGGAAAGACTTCCTGACGCAGGAGATCAGGCAGCGGCGCCATGTCGCTGCTTTCCAGTGCCTTGAGTACCCGGGTCGCACTGTCCTGATAGGCTGACCATTGCCCTTCGAGCGGCGTCCCCAGCGCCCGCTCCTCCGCCTGCAGCGGCAGCGCGCGATAGTGGGCGAAGGCGCGCTCGCTGGCCTGGCGGTCGGTCTCCAGCCAGGTGCGCATCTGCGCGATCTCCGCGGCGGGCGCACGCCCCATGGTCATCGACAGCACCACATAGAGATCACGGTTGTGAGAAATGGCCGCGGCCTTGGCCTCGGCGACCTTGGCCACCGATACCAGGTCCTGGGCGAAGACCTGCTGCAGACCGCTGGAGAGTCGGGCAACGCCCAGGCTGCCCAGGCCGCCGATGATCAGGGTGATGAGCGCGCAGCTGAAAAAGGCGATTTGCAGTTTCAGCCCCAGTCGCAGATGGGAAAACCTTTCCATGGACGAGCCTCGCGGCCGCACGAGCGGCAAGCTTTGTTGTTGTTTGTCAGGCTATTTAGTTAACACCATTAATTAGTGACTGAATTCGCCGGGGAGCTCAAGGCAGCTCGCCGCCAAAACGTCTACGTCTATCGGCTGGTCAGGGAAGGGAACGACGGTGGCCAGAACGGCTAGGGAGGGCATGCAGCAGCGTCCGACACCACGGGGATGCCGGACGAGGGAAAGGATCAGAGCGCTTGCTGTACCGCCGGCAAGCCGGGTTGGCCGGCGCGGGTGGTGACGCCCTGCAGCCAGGGCTCCAGCACCTGGGGATGGGCCTTGAGCCAGGCCTTGGCGGCGGCCTCGTAGCTGCCGCCCTTGTCCCGTGCGGCGCTCATGACGGCGTTTTCCATGTCCAGGGTGAATTTCATGTTGGTCAGCAACCGGGCCGGATTGGGGCACTGCTCGGCGTAGCCGTTGCGTGTCAGGGTGTTCACCGTGCCGGCGGTGCCGAAATACTTGTCGCCGCCGGTCAGGTACTTGATGGGGTAGTCGACGTTCATGGGGTGCGGCGTCCAGCCGAGAAAGACCACCCACTTGTCACGCTTCACCGCGCGCCCTACCTGGGACAGCATGGCCTGCTCGCTGGATTCCACCAGCTGCCAGCCGCCCAGGCCGAATTCGTTGTCCTGGATGATCTTCTGCAGCGACTGGTTGGCCGGCGCGCCGGCCCCGATGCCGTAGATCTTCTTGCCGAACTGTTCGGCATGCTTGGCCAGATCGTCGAAGCTCTTCACCCCGCCCTCCCAGACATAGGTGGGTACGGCCAGGGTGAATTCGGTTCCGACCAGGTTCTGCGCCAGCTCGGTGACCTGGCCGGTCTTCACGAACTGGTCATAGTGCGCCTGCTGCGCCGGCATCCAGTTGCCGAGGAAGGCGTCCACCTGCCCGTTGCGCATGCCACCGTAGATGATCGGCACCGCCAGGGTCTCGACCTTGCTGGTGTAGCCCAGCGCGCCCAGGACCGCGCCGGTGAGGGCGTTGGTGGCGGCGATGTCGCTCCAGCCCGGATCGGCCAGGCGAACCGTTCCACAGGCCTGATCCTCGGCCTGGGCCGACAGGCTGACCAGGGCCAGCGTGAACGTAGCGATGATTCCGTGTTTCATGGCCGTGCTCCAGTTAGCGGTTCAGGGTTGAGGGTAGCGGGCGCGACGCTCCAGGTCGTCGAGATCGATGTGATTGCGCATGTATTGCTGGCTGGCATCGACGAAGGGCTGGTGATCCCAGCTGGTCCGCTCGCCCTGCTCCAGAGCCGCCGCGACGAAGCGCCGCCGCCGCTGGCTGGCCAGCACCTCGCCATGCAGGCGCGGCAGGTCCCAGCGCTGGCGGACCTCGGCCTGGAAGCTGGCGAGCAGCTCGGCATAGTCGGGGCTGGCGGCCAGGTTTTCGCGTTCCAGCGGATCGTTCTGCAGATCGAACAGCAGTGGCGGGTCCAGCTCGCAGTGGATGTACTTGTAGGGGCCGCGACGGATCATCAGCAGCGGGCTGACGGTGCCCTCGGCCAGGTATTCGCCGATGACCTCGTCATGCCCTTCCCGTCCTTCGAGGTGCGGCAGCAGCGAGCGCCCGTCCAGCGGCAGCTCGGCCGGCAACTGGCCGCCGGCCAGCTCGACGAAAGTCGGCAGCAGATCCATCGTCGAGACCGACGCCTGCACCCGCGCCGGGGCGAAACGTCCGGGCGCATGGATCAGCAGCGGTACCCGCGCAGCCATCTCGAACCAGTGCATCTTGTACCAGAGCCCGCGCTCGCCGAGCATGTCGCCGTGATCGCCGGAGAAGACGATCACCGTATCGTCGGCGAGACCGCACTCCTCCAGGGTCTTGAGCAGGTGGCCGACCTGGGCGTCGACATAGCTGCAGGCACCATAGTAGGCCTGGCGGGCGTCACGGATCTTGGCCTCGGGCAGCGGCTTGTCCCAGAGATCGATCACCTTGAGCAGGCGCTGGCTGTGGGGGTCCTGCTCGGCCTGGGGAATGGCGCCTTCCGGCAGGGGGATGTCGACGTCGTTGTACAGGTCCCAGTATTCCCGCGGAATGGTGTAGGGATCGTGGGGGTGGGTCAGGGACACGGTCAGGCAGAACGGCTTGTCGTCGCCACGGCGCACGTGATCGTAGAGATACTGGCGCGCCTTGAAGACCACCTCCTCGTCGAAATCCAGCTGGTTGGTGCGCACGCAGGGCCCGGCCTGCAGCACCGAGGACATGTTGTGGTACCAGCTCGGGCGCACGTCCGCTTCGTCCCAGTTCACCGCCCAGCCATAGTCGGCGGGATAGATGTCGCTGGTCAGGCGCTCTTCGTAGCCGTGCAGCTGATCCGGTCCGCAGAAGTGCATCTTGCCCGAGAGCGCCGTGCGATAGCCGAGGCGGCGCAGGTGGTGGGCATAGGTGGGGATATCGGCGGCGAAGTCGGCGGCGTTGTCGTAGCCGCCGATCTTCGACGGCAGCTGGCCGCTCACCAGGGTGAAGCGCGAGGGCGCGCACAGCGGGCTGTTGCAGTAGGCGGAATCGAACACCACGGCGCGCTCGGCCAGGCGTTGCAGATTTGGCAGCTTGATCGGCGAGGCGGCGTCGTACAGCGGCAGGACGGGTGCCGCCATCTGGTCGGCCATGAGAAAGAGGATGTTCATCGGCTTGGACAAGATCGCCTCCGCTTCGGATCAGGGTTGCTTATGGGTGGTCCATCATCCGATGCCAGAAAAATCACGTGAAGGGCATAGGAGATGATGTTTCGGATAAGCTGGGCTTATGTCTGATCATCGCGGGGATTTTACCTTGGACGCCACTACGCCTGCCGACCGCCCTGCCCTGGCGCTGGACAGCCTGCGCACCTTCGAGGTGGTGGCGCGCCGCCTGAGCTTTACCGCGGCGGCCAGCGAACTGGGCACCACCCAGCCGGCGATCAGCCAGCAGATCAAGCGTCTGGAAGCCCAGTTGCAGGTCCGGCTGTTCGACCGGGTCCATCGTGGCATCCTGCTCACCGAGGCCGGGCGGGTACTGCAGGAATATGTGGAAGCCGGACTCGCCACCCTGGACGAAGGGGTACGCCTGGTCACCGCCCGGCCTGCCCATGAAGTCCTGCAGGTGGCCACCGACTTCGCCTTCGCCGCCTATTGGCTGCTGCCGCGCCTGCCGCGCTTCCATGCCCGCCATCCGGAGCTGGACGTCAGCCTGGTCACCAGCGATCGAGTGCCGCTGCCCGGCCCGGAGATCGACATCACCCTGGGCTTCGGCGACGGCCGCTTCAAGCATGGCGAGGCCTGGCCGCTGTTTCGCGAGGAAGTCTTTCCGGTGTGCAGTCCGCGGCTGCTCCAGGGCCGGCAACCGCCGCTGCCCGCCACGGAGCTGGGGCGCTGGCCGCTGCTGCACCTCAAGGCGGCGCCCAACAGTCGCTGGTACGACTGGAAGACCCTGTTGCCGGCGCTGGACCTGGCGCCCCTGCCCGCGGCACCGTCCGGCGCGGTGCTGAGCTTCGACAACTACACCCTGGTGATCCAGGCGGCCATTGCCGGCCAGGGCCTGGCGATCGGCTGGCGCCACCTGGTGGACGACCTGCTGCAGCAGGAGCTGCTCTGTCGCCCCTTCGCCGGACTGGCCACCTCGCGCTACGGCTATTACGCCATCCTGCCCGAGCGCAAGCGGCGCCAGCGACTGGTGCAGCGCTTTCTCGACTGGCTGCTGGAAGAGCTGGAAATGCCGCGCGAGTCCCTGGCCAGCGCACGGCTGGCGACCTGAGCTGAACTCAGCGCTCGTAAACTTCCAGCGGCAGATCGTCCGGGTCGGCGAAGAAGGTGAATCTCTTGCCGGTCAGCTCGTCGGTGCGGATCGGCTCGGTGACCACGCCATGGCCGTGCAGGTGGGCGACGGTGGCGTCCAGGTCGGCCACGGCGAAGGCCAGGTGGCGCAGGCCCTGGGCCTCCGGACGCGACGGCCTGGGCGGGGCATCGGGAAAGGAGAACAGCTCCAGCTGGGCATGCGTGCCCACTGCCAGATCCAGCTTCCAGGAGCGCCGGGCCTCGCGATAGGTCTCGGCGATCACCGGCAACCCGAGGATCTCGGTATAGAAGTGCCGGGAGCGTTCGTAGTCGGCGCAGATCAGCGCCACATGGTGCAGACGGTCGAAGTGGGTCATCAGGGTACCGCGACGAATTTGAGGTCAGCCGGGGCGCCCACATCCAGGCTCTGCAGTTCATCACCGAGCGTGCCGCTGTCGGGATCCCGGGCGAAGACCTTGAGCTGGTTGGATTTCTGGTTGGCCACCAGCAGGTACCGCCCGGACGGGTCGATGGCGAACTCCCGTGGCGACAGGCCATTGACCGGATGGCGCTGGACAAAGGTCAGGGTGCCGTCGGGATTGACCGCGAACACCGCCAGCTGGTTGTCCGTGCCGCGACTGGCGACATAGAGGAAGCGCCCGTCGCCGGACAGGTGCAGGGCCCCGGCATCCCGCTCGCCGGTGAATTCCTGGGGCGTCAGGCTGTAGCTCTGCAACTGGCGCAGCATGCCGTCCTGATGGGCGAAGGCCATGACCTGGCCGGCCAGCTCCAGGGTCAGGTAGGCATAGCGGCCATCGGCGCTGAACACCAGATGGCGCGGACCGCTGCCTTCCGGCACCGGGACGAAGGGCGTCTCGGCGGCCACCAGCGGCCGCTCCGGCTGCTGCGGCAGATAGCGATAGACGAACACCTTGTCGGCGCCCAGATCCGGGGCGAAGACGAAGCGGCCATCCGGGGTGGTCACCGCCGCGTGCACGTGGCTGGACTGCTGACGCGGGTGCTGTTCGCTGGGCTGATGGAATTCGATCTGGGCCACCGGGCTGAGCACGCCGCCGTCCTGGATCGGCAGCACCGCCAGCGAGCCCTCCGGCAGGCTGGAGTAGTTGGCCACGAACAGGAACTTGCCGTCGGTGCTGAGGCTGGAATGGGTCGGCTCGTCGCCCAGGCTCTTGACCTGGCTGATCTGCTGCAGGCGGCCATTGCCCGGTTCGAAACGATAGGAGGTGACCCGGCCGATGCTGTCGCCACTCGAACCGCGGCCGTTCTCGTTGACGGCGAACAGGGTGCGGCCATCGCGGGACAGGGTCAGGAACGACGGATTGGAGGCCTTGACGATCCGTAGCGGGCCATCGATCTGGCCATTGCGACTGTTGAAGCGGTAGACATACAGTCCCTGGCTGCTGCCCGCGGTGTAACTGCCCACCAGCAGATTGAACAGACCGGGTTCGGCGCGGGCTGGGGCGTTATGCCCCACAAGCAGGGCGAACAGGGCCAGCGGCAGCAGACGGGGAAGAGCTCTCATGGGAAATCCTTGGCGAGCGATGGGCGTTGAGACCGATACGAAGCGGCCCGGTTTCCCTACCGTCTGAAGGCGGAGGGCGGCCGCGCGCGGCGGTTATTCTACTGAAATCCGGGCTGGCACTGTGCCAGAGGTCTTTCTCCATTTATCGCCTGCGATGGCGCGCCGGCCAGTTCCGTCGGGCCGGCAGGCCCCAGGAGCCTGTGCCAGAGCCTGCGGTGAGCTCGGCGCTACTCCTTGGCTACCGCTAAAAGAATCGTCCCGGTCAGTCCAGTACGCCTTGCAGGATGGCGTAGACGATCCCGGTGCCCACGGCGACCAGTACCATGTCGGTTCCCAGACGCCGCCATTCGTAGCCCGGGTAGTCCGGCAACTGGCGGGCGATACCCGGCGGCAGCGGTCGGCCATAACCAGGTGGGAGAGGGCGCCCGCGCTCCAGACGCAGCCCCGGCGGCAGGTCGCCCCCGCGACCGATCTGGCCGCGTAGCGCCTGGATACGCTCCCGCGCCGGTCCCAGATCCGGCGGGCCGCCGGCACCCGGTCCGGCACCCGGGCGACCCTGGCCACGCGACTCGGGACCCGGTCCCTTGCCATGCGGACCGCCCTGGTCCTGCCAGCCCGGGCCATGCGGCCCCTTGGGTCCTCCCGGTCCATGTTCCGGCGGCGCGGCCAGGGCCAGGTTGCCTATCAGACAGAGGACTGCAGCAGAAAGGACGGTACGCATGGGATTTCCTCGTCAGGGACGATGGCGTCGGCTATCCACTTGGAGTCTGATTGCAGGAAAAGACTCCCAAGTCATTCCAGGACTCTTCAGCCTGTGGATAAATCGGGGATAAAATCGGTATAACTTCAGGAGAAAACCCTGACGCCAATCAGAGACTCAATAAAATCCCTTTATTATCAATAGATTAAAAAGATGATCGGCTGGCTATCGAATCCGCTTTTTGTGGATAAAGCCTGAGACCCCCCTGCGCTGACGCTCGTTTTCGCCTGCACTCAAGCCGTGCGCGGATCGATTTTCCCCAGCCTGGAAACGGAAAAGCCGCGCCTGGATGACCGGGCGCGGCTTTTCTGAAGGTCGCCTTTCGCTATTCCGGCTTTTTCAGCTTGGGATTGGGAAAGAACTGCACGGCCTGCACCTTAGGATCAGGCTTCTTGGGTTTCAGCGCACTGATATTGACCCGCGTCGGCAATTCCTTGGGGACCGAATTGCCACGCTCGTCCAGGGTGTCGCTGTAGCCGCAGGAGAGGCACTCGCGGTGGGGCGTACCGTCCTGGGTCCACATCTTGAGGGTGTCCTGCGCCTGGCACGCCGGGCAGACCGCCCCGGCGATGAACCTCTTGCGGATCGGCTCGCTCACGCCGCCTCCTCGCTCAGCCCGGAATGGCGGAGCAGGGCGTCGATGCTGGGCTCGCGACCGCGGAAGTCGACGAACAGCACCATGGGCGCCTGGGAGCCGCCGCGGGCCAGGATGGCCTCGCGGAAGGCGCGCCCGGTCTCGGGGTTGAAGACGCCTTCTTCCTCGAACTTGGCGAAGGCATCGGCGGACAGCACCTCGGCCCACTTGTAGCTGTAGTAGCCCGCCGCATAACCGCCGGCGAAGATGTGGGCAAAGCTGTTGGGGAAGCGGTTGTAGGCCGGCGGCCGTACGACGGAGATCTCGTCGCGGATGCCTTCCAGCACCTCGCGCACGCTGCGACCGTCGCCATGGGTAGCGTGCAATTCGAAGTCGAACAGCGAGAATTCCAGCTGGCGCAGCATCATCAGGCCGGACTGGAAGTTCTTGGCCGCCAGCATCTTGTCCAGCAGTTCCTGGGGCAGCGGCTCGCCGGTCTCGTAGTGACCGGAGATCAGCGCCAGGCCCTCGGGCTCCCAGCACCAGTTCTCCATGAACTGGCTGGGCAGCTCCACCGCATCCCAGGCCACGCCGTTGATGCCGGAGACGCTGGCGTGCTCGACGCGGGTCAGCAGGTGGTGCAGGCCATGGCCGAATTCGTGGAAGAGGGTGGTCACCTCGTCATGGGTCAGCAGCGCCGGCTTGCCGGGGCTGGCCGGGGTGAAGTTGCAGACCAGGTAGGCCACCGGATCGATCAGCCGGCCCTGGGCATCGCGGCGCTTGTCGCGGGCGCCGTCCATCCAGGCACCGCCGCGCTTGTTGGCACGGGCGTAGAGGTCGAAATAGAAGCGGCCGATGGAGGTGCCGTTCTCCTTGATCTCGAACAGGCGCACGTCGGGATGCCACTTCTCGAAGTCGCGCAGCTCGGCGATCTCGATGCCATAGAGCTTCTGCACCGTGGCGAACAGGCCGGAGAGCACCTTGTCCACCGGGAACCAGGCGCGGACCTCTTCCTGGGACAGCGCGTAGCGCTGCTGGCGCAGCTTCTCGGCAAAGTAGCCGGTGTCCCAGCTCTGCAGATCCTGCACGCCCTGTTCGGCGGCGAAGGCGCGCAATTCTTCCAGGTCGCGCTGGGCGAAGGGCTTGGAGCGCACCGCCAAGTCGCGCAGGAAACCCAGCACCTGATCACTGCTCTCGGCCATCTTGGTGGCCAGCGACAGCTCGGCGTAGTTGGCGTAGCCCAGCAGACGCGCCAGTTCCTGGCGCAGGTCGAGCAGTTCTTCCATCACCGGGCCGTTGTCGAACTGACCGGCGTTGGGGCCCTGCTCGGAGGCGCGAGTGGCATAGGCGGCATAGACTTCCTCGCGCAGGGCACGGTCGTCGGCGTAGGTCATCACCGCGTAGTAGCTGGGGAATTCCAGGGTCACCAGCCAGCCGTCCAGCTCCTTGGCCTGGGCGGCGGCCTGCAGCTGGGCCTTGGCCGATTCAGGCAGGCCGGCAAGGGCGGCTTCATCGGTGAGGTGCTTGGTCCAGGCCTGCGTCGCGTCGAGCAACTGGTTGGAAAACTTGCTGCCCAGCTCGGACTTACGCGCCTGGATGGCGGCATAGCGCTGCTGCTCGGCCGGCGGCAGGTCGATGCCGGACAGGCGGAAGTCACGCAGGGCGTGTTCCAGGGTGGTCTTCTGGCCGGCGTCGAAGCCCTTGGCTTCTTCGCTTTCAGCCAGGCGGCTGTAGGCCTGGAAGAGATCCTTGTTCTGGCCGATCTCGGTGGAGTAGGCCGACAGCTTGGGCAGACAGGCCTCGTAGGCGGCGCGCAGCTCGGCGCTGTTGCACACGGCGTTGAGGTGGCCGATGGGGCTCCAGGCCTGACCCAGCCGATCGTTCAGCTCGTCCATCGCCAGCACCAGGCCGGCCCAGGTGGGGTGTTCCTTCTGGGTCTCCAGCAGCTTGGCCAGGGCGGCACGGTTCTCGGCCAGGACGGTGTCGATGGCCGGCTCGACGTGCTCGGGCTTGATGGCGGAAAAGGGCGGCAGGTCGTAGGACTGAAGCAGCGGATTGCTGGCGCTCACGGCGTTCCCCTCGGGGCGATGGCTTTGACAGTTATATATGGAGCCCATCCTAATAGGTCTCAAGACCCTTCCGACGAGAAAAGGTATCTATCGTGACCATAAGGACCTTCCAAGGTAAGACCCCGCACCTGGGCGAACGCGCCTTCGTCGATGCCACCGCGGTGGTGATCGGCGACGTGAGCCTTGGCGCAGACAGCTCGGTGTGGCCGCTGACGGTGATCCGTGGCGACATGCACTGTATCCGGATCGGCGCCCGCACCAGCATCCAGGACGGCAGCGTGCTGCACATCACCCACGCCGGCCCCTTCAATCCGGACGGCTATCCCTTGCTGATCGGCAGCGACGTCACCGTCGGCCACCAGGTGACGCTGCACGGCTGCACGATTGGCGACCGGGTGCTGGTGGGCATGGGCAGCATCGTCATGGACGGCGCGGTGGTGGAGGATGACGTGGTGATCGGCGCCGGCAGCCTGGTTCCGCCGGGCAAGCGGCTGGAAGGCGGCCACCTCTATGTCGGCCGTCCGGTCAAGCAGATCCGCCCGCTGGAAGAGAAGGAACGCGCCTTCTTCAGCTACAGCGCCGGCAACTACGTGAAGCTCAAGGACCAGCATCTGGCCGAGGGCTATGGGGAGGAGGGGGCCTAGCAGGCCTGGTCCTGTTGGGCTTCGGCGATGGAGCCGCCTCAACCGAACCTACAACTGATCACAGCCATGGCGGTCCGTCGATACGACCGCTCCTACAGGCTCCAACGCAATGGTAGGAGCGGCCCATGGCCGCGATCGCCGCTCACGGCCGTAGGTTGGGTCGAGCGCAGCGAAGCCCAACGCTCAGCTACGTTCGCAGCGGACAGGCTTCACCCAGGCGCGAATACAGCACCCCACGCAACGCCTGCAATTCATCGATGCGCGCCTCGATGACCCTGAGCTTGTCGCGCAGCAGCTCCTGCAGATAGGCATCCGGATCGGCGGCGCGCTCGACTGCGTCCAGGTTGGCGGCGATTTCCTGCAGGCTGAAGCCCAACCGCTGGGCGGTACGGATGTAGCCCAGCCATTCCACGGCTTCGGGCGGATAATCGCGGTAGCCGTTGGTCCGGCGCCGGGCCTTGAGCAGTCCCTGGCGCTCGTAGAATCTCAGGGTATCGCGGGTCAGGCCGGTGGCCTGGGCGAGGGTGCCGATACGCATCCGTTCTCCTTGACCCTGGACCTAGCTCCAGGGTCGACACTGGATTTCCTCTGTTCAAGGAAGTCCATCCATGTGGAAGCTTGCGCCCTATCTGCGACTGGTCCGTGCCAGCGCCCTCTATGATCTGCTGGTCACCGCGCCCTTCGCCACCCCCTGGAGTCTCGCCTGGCTGCTGCGGCAGCTCGACGCCCAGGGGCAGTGGCTGGGATTCGCGCCTCTGGCGACCTTCAGCCCGGAAGCCCTGCTGCTGGGCAACCTGCTCGGCTCCGTGGTATGCGTCTGGGCGGCGCTGCGGCTGGCCAGCCCCTCGGTGACGCTGGGGCGCTACGACGCCGCGGCCAGGGGCCTGTTCGCCCTCTGGCAGGCCTGGGCGCTGTACCAGGGTGCCAGTCCCTTGCTGGCCCTGTTCCTGGTGATCGAAATCAGCTTCGGCATCGCCCAGGCGTGGGCGGTGTCTTCGACCTCCGGCAGACTTCAGCCCAGGCTGGCGGGCTGACCGCGGCCCGTTGGGCTTCGGTGATGGAGCCGCCTCAACCCCACCTACGACTGATCGCGGCTATCGCGGCCATGGGCCGCTCCTACAGGCTCCAACGCAACTGTAGGAGGGGCAGCATAGGCGGACCGCCATGGCCGCGATGGCCGTAGGTTGGGTTGAGCACAGCGAAGCCCAACACCGCCCAAGCCCGACCTCAGCCCAGCTGCCGCCGCAACTCCGCCAGCACCGGCGCACCGTCGGGGCGCACGCCGCGCCAGAGTTCGAAGGCCTCCGCGGCCTGTTCCACCAGCATGCCCAGGCCGTCCAGGGTGTGGAAGGCGCCTTCATCCTGCGCCCAACGATTGAAGGCGGTCAGGTCCTTGCCGTACATCATGTCGTAGGTCACCGTCTGGGGGCCGATCACCGCTTCCGACAGCGGCGGACGACCGCCACCGAGGCTGGCGGAGGTGCCATTGATGATGACGTCGAAGGGCTCGCGCAGGGTGGAGAAGGCGGCCACCTCGATAGGCCCCAGCTCGGCGAATTCCCGCGCCAGCTGCACCGCCTTGAGTTCGGTGCGGTTGGCCAGCACCAGTTGCCCGGGCTGGCAGGCCAGCAGCGGCTCCAGCACGCCGCGTACCGCGCCCCCGGCGCCCAGCACCAGGACGCGCTGGCCAGCCAGCTGCAGACCGGCGTTGACGGTGAGGTCCCGCACCAGCCCGGCGCCATCGGTGTTGTCGCCCAGCAGGCGACCGTCAGGCTGGCGCTTGAGGGTGTTGACCGCCCCGGCGCGCCGGGCGCGCGGGGTGAGGTCGTCGCACAGCTGGTAGGCCTCTTCCTTGAAGGGCACCGTGACGTTGGCGCCCAGGCCGCTCTGGAAGAAGCTGCGGGCGCTTTCGGTGAAGCCGTCCAGCGGTGCCAGCAGCGGCCCGTAGTGCAGGCGCTGACCGGTCTGGTCGGCGAACAGGCTGTGGATCAGCGGCGACTTGCTGTGGGCGATGGGGTTGCCGAAGACGGCGTAGCGATCCATGGGGCTATCCTGCAGGCGTCGGGGCGAGCGCGAGCCAGTCGCGGTCGGTGAGAAAGAAATCGGTCAGTCGCGCTTCCGGCGAGCCGGGTACGGGTTTCCAGTCATAACCCCAGCGCACCTCGGGCGGCAGCGACATGAGGATGGACTCGGTGCGGCCGCCGGATTGCAGGCCGAACAGGGTGCCACGGTCGTAGACCAGGTTGAATTCCACGTAGCGCCCACGACGATAGGCCTGGAATTCCCGCTCGGCCTGGCCATAAGGCTGGTCACGGCGGCGTTGGACGATGGGCAGGTAGGCGTCGACGAAGGCATCGCCGATGGCGCGCTGGAAGGCGAAGCAGGTGTCGAAGTCCCAGTCGTTCAGGTCATCGAAGAACAGGCCACCGATGCCGCGCGGTTCGCCGCGGTGCTTGAGGTGGAAATAGCGGTCGCACCAGGCCTTGTAGCGCGGATAGACGTCGGCGCCGAAAGGTGCGCAGGCGTCATGGCAGACCTGGTGCCAGTGCACGCAGTCGGCCTCGTTGCCGTAGTAGGGGGTGAGGTCCAGACCGCCACCGAACCACCAGACCGGCGCTTCGCCAGGCTTTTCGGCGAGAAAGAAGCGCACATTGGCGTGGGCGGTGGGGATATGAGGATTACGCGGGTGCATGACCAGCGACACGCCCATGGCCTCGAAGCTGCGCCCGGCCAGTTCCGGACGATGGGCGCTGGCTGAGGGCGGCAGGCTGTCGCCATGCACATGGGAGAAGTTCACACCGCCCTTTTCCAGCAGGGCGCCCTCGGCGATGACCCGGGTGCGGCCACCACCGCCGGTCGGCCGGGTCCAGGCGTCTTCGACAAAATGCGCAGCGCCATCCTTGGCTTCCAGTGCGGCGCAGATGCGCTCCTGCAGATCGAGCAGATAGGCCTTGACGGCCTCCAGGGAGGGATTCATCGCAAGGATTTCCACAACAGGCGGGGAGGGCGGAGAGCATAACACCCGTATCCGACCGGTTGACGTGGCCCGCGGTTGCGGCTTGGATGAAGGCTCACGTCAATAAGGAACCGACAGCATGGCCCAGCGCATCCAGTTCAGCCGCACCGGTGGTCCCGAAGTACTCGAACTTGTGGATTTCGAACCCGCCGCGCCCGGCCCCGACGAGGTGCGGGTGCGCAACCACGCCATCGGCCTCAACTTCATCGAGACCTACTACCGCAGCGGCCTCTATCCGCCGCCGTCGCTGCCCTCGGGCCTGGGCACCGAGGGTGCCGGAGTGGTGGAGGCGGTGGGCAACGCCGTCACCCGCTTCAAGGCCGGCGACCGCGTCGCCTACGCCACCGGTCCGCTGGGCGCCTATGCCGAGGTCCATGTGCTGCCCGAGCGGCATCTGGTGCACCTGCCGGAGGCGGTCTCCTTCGAGCAGGGCGCTGCGGTCATGCTCAAGGGCCTGACGGTGCAGTACCTGCTGCGCCAGACCTATCCACTGCAGGCCGGCGACACCGTGCTGTTCCATGCCGCGGCGGGTGGCGTCGGCTCCCTGGCCTGCCAATGGGCCAAGGCCTTGGGCGTACGCCTGATCGGTACCGCCGGCTCGCCGGAAAAACTGGAAAAGGCCAAGGCCCTGGGCGCCTGGGCAGTGATCGACTATCGCCAGGAAGACGTCCCGGCGCGGGTCCGCGAGCTGACCGAGGGTGCCAAGGTGCCGGTGGTCTACGACGGCGTCGGCAAGGACACCTGGGAGATGTCGCTGGACTGTCTGGCCCCGCGCGGCCTGATGGTCAGCTTTGGCAACGCCTCGGGCGCGGTCACCGGTGTCAACCTGGGCATCCTCTCGCAGAAGGGTTCGCTCTATGTGACCCGGCCGACCCTGGCCACCTACGCCGCCTCGCCCGAAGCGCTGCAGGACATGGCCGATCAGCTGTTCGAGCTGATCACCGATGGCCGTATCCAGGTGGACATCGGTCGCCGCTATCCGCTGGCCGAGGTGCAGGAGGCGCACCGCGCCCTGTCAGGCCGCGAGACCAGCGGCTCGACCATCCTGCTGCCCTGAGGCTAGACGTTCGCGCGCCTGGCCGGGTAAATCGTGACGGCCATTAAGTTTCCCGTAACCAGGCGGCACGACGGGGGTAAACGCCGGTCTATCTCGGACAGTCAGGCCGCCAAGGTCTCGACGCTCTTTCCAGAATCGGCCGGATCGCTGCCCTCGTCATGCCCATCTCCAGCCCCCTCGCCAACCTGCTCGACACCGCCACGGACACGGCACTGATCACCCTGACCGCCGAAGGGTGCATCGGGCAGTGGTGCCCGGCCGTCGCCCGGCTGCTGGGCTGGAGCGCGCAGGACAAGGTCGGCGAGTCCATCGTCGGCCTGCTGCTCCCGGAACCCCCGGCGGACGGCTGGCTGACCGCCCTCGAACGCTGCCAGACCCAGGGCCTGCGCCATCGCGATGGTCATCTGGTGCGCCTCGACCTGCACCTGGTGCCGCTGCGCCGGGCGGATGTCGCCGTGGGTTGGCTGCTGCACGTCTGGCAGGCCCCAGCGAGCCGGGCTCGCTTCGCCGCCCGGCGCAGCGCCGAGCGGGATCTGCCACAACGCCTGCAGGCGCTTGGCGAATGGTCGCGGCGCCTCAGCGGCACGGCGGATCTTGCCGCTCTGCGCCTGTGCGCCACCCAGGCCCTGCGTGACCTGGCCGACGATCCCCAGGCGCGGCTGCTGTCCGTGGCCGAGGCCGGCAGCCTGCCGGCGGATCAGTCGCTCCTCCCGTTCGGCGCTGCGGCGCAGCCCCTGGGCTATCTGCAGCTGAGCAACGCCGTCGAGGCGGACACCCGGCTGTTGCTGGACCAGTTGGCCCTGCTGCTGGGCGCCCTGCTGGTGCGGCAGCAGACCCAGGACCAGGTCCGGCACCTGGAACGGCGGTTGTCGCTGGAACAGGGGCTCTTGGCCAGCGTGCTGCAGCAGGCGCCCCTGGGCATCTCCATCACCGAGGCCGGCAGCGAAGAAGCGGTGATGCTCAATGACCGCGTCGACCTCCTCCTGGGCAAGCGCCCGGCCGGTGAGACGCTGGACGAACGCTATGGCGCCATCGGCGCCCTGCATGCCAATGGCCAGCCCTATGCGGTGGACGACTATCCCACGGTCCGGGTGCTGCGCAGTGGCCAGGCGGTATCGCCCGAATTGATGCGCTATCGACGGCCCGACGGCAGCATCCGGCTGCTGGAAGTGTCCAGCGCGCCCGTTCGCTCGGCCACTGGCGAGGTGATCGCCTCGGTCACCCTGTTCGACGACGTTCAGCAACGGGTTGATGCGGAAAATGCCCTGCGCGAACACAGCGCGCGGCTGGCCAGCCTGATCAACCAGGCGGCGGTCGGCATCTGCCAGACCGACGCCCGCGGGCGCATCCTGCTCGCCAATCGCCGCTACTGCGAATTGCTCGATCGCAACGAGGTCGGGGTGCTGGAACAGACCCTGCAGGCCCAGACCCATCCCGAGGACCGGGCCATCCTGGAGCGCCATCTCGACACCCTGCGCGAGCGCGGCGACAGCTTCAAGCTGGACCAGCGCTTCCTGCGCCCGGATGGCTCGGTGGTCTGGGTCAGCCTGCATGGCTCGCCGCTGCAGTCGGAAATCGGCCAGGAGCTGTCGGTGAGTCTGGTGGTAGTGGATCTCACCCAGCGCAAGCAGGCCGAAGCCGCGCTGCACCTGTCCAACCAGCGTTTCCGCAACGCCGTGGAAGCGGTGCAGGGGGTGGTCTGGACCAGCAATGCCCAGGGGCATCTGCTCGGCGAACAACTCGCCTGGAGCACCCTGACCGGGCAGAGCTATGCCCAGTATCAGCAGGACGGCTGGGCCGCTGCCCTGCATCCCGAGGATGCCCCCCGCACCCTGCGCCGCTGGCGACTGGCGGTGCAGCAACAGGTGGACTTCCACGACGAACACCGGCTGCGCTGCCGCGACGGTCAGTGGCGCACCTTCAGCGTGCGCGCCCTGCCGGTGCGGGAAAACGGCGTGGTCTGCGAATGGGTGGGCGTGCACACCGACGTCAGCGAGATCCGCATGGCCGAACACCGCCTGCGGCGCCTGGCCGAACTGCTGGAACAGCGCGTCCATGAGCGCACCGTCGAGCGTGACCGCATGTGGCGGGTGGCCGACGACCTGCTCGGTGTCATCCAGGGGCAACGCTGGCTGAGTCGCAATCCGGCCTGGGGCCGCACCCTGGGTTGGGACGACGAGGAATTGCGCCACCAGCCGCCGACCTCGCTGGAGCACCCGGACGATCCGCCGGTGTTCCCGCGCCTGGCCGCCCTGCGCCATGGCGAGGTGCTCAGCGATCTGCCGGGCCGCCTGCGCACTCGCGACGGCCACTGGCGCCACATGATGTGGAAGGCCACCGCCGATCACGATGGCCGCATCTATGTCTTCGGCCGCGACGTCACCGTCGAGCACGACGCCGCCCTGGCTCTGCAGAACGCCGAGGCCGCGTTGCGCCAGGCACAGAAGATGGAAGCCATCGGCCATCTCACCGGCGGCATCGCCCACGACTTCAACAACCTGCTCACCGGCATCAGCGGCTCCCTGGAATTGCTGCGTCGGCGCCTGGACCAGGGCCGCCACGACAACCTGCAGCGCTACCTCGACACCGCCGAGCAATCCGCCACCCGCGCCGCCGCCCTGACCCATCGCCTGCTGGCCTTCGCGCGTCGGCAGACCCTCGACCCGCGGCCGGTGGATGTCAATGACCTGATCCTGTCCCTGGAAGAACTCTTCCAGCGCACCCTGGGCGAACGCATCAGCCTGCGCAGCAGCCTCGCGTTGCAATTGCCGCCGGCACGCACCGACACCAACCAGCTAGAGAACGCCCTGCTGAATCTGGTGATCAACGCCCGCGACGCCATGCCCGAGGGGGGTCAGCTGACCCTCGAAACCGCCCTCGATCACCTCACTGACCTGGCCGCCGAGCATGACCTGCCGCCGGGTGACTATGTGCGCCTGACCATCGCCGACACCGGCAGCGGCATGCCGGTCGAGGTGGTGGATCGCGCCTTCGATCCCTTCTTCACCACCAAGCCCATCGGCCAGGGCACCGGTCTGGGCCTGTCGATGCTCTATGGCTTCATCAAGCAGTCGGGTGGCCACGTGACCCTGGAGAGCGAACTGGGCAGCGGCACCCGGGTCAGCCTCTGGCTGCCCTGTGCCCAGCCCGAGAGACCGGCAGCGAGCGATACACCTCAGGCGGCCATCGCCCAGAGCCGGGGCGAACGCCTGCTGCTGGTGGAAGACGATGTCTCGGTGCGGCTGTTGCTGCGCGAGATGCTCACCGAGCTGGGCTATCGCGTGCGCACCGCGGCCAGTGCCTCGGCGGCGCTCACCCTGGTCGACGGCGACCTGCCCTGTGACCTGCTGATCACCGATCTCGGCCTGCCAGATCTCGACGGCGCCGACCTGGCCGGGCGCCTGCGCGAGCGCTGGCCGGAGTTGCCGGTGCTGTTCGTCAGCGGTCACGCCGAACGGCCGACCCCGAACGGCGAGCTCTCGCTGGCCAAGCCGTTCCAGATCGATGCGCTGGCGCGGCTGCTGCGCCAGTTGCTGGACTGACCTAGGGCCGGAAGACCTTGCCGGTCACCAGATCGCGAATCACGCTGGGATTCTTGCGCCCACCCAGTTCGCCCATGAGGATGCCATCCAGGTTATCGGGGAAGTACTGCTGAACCCGCAGTCGGGTGCGCGCGGCCGGGCGGCCGGCGGGATTGGCCGAGGTGGAGATCAGCGGACCGGTGAGGGCGCAGAGTTCGCCCACCAGCGGATGCTCGGAGACCCGTAGCGCCACGGTGGCGTGGGCGCCGGTCACCCAGCCGGGCAGGCGATTGTGGTGCGGCACCAGCCAGGTGTTGGGGCCGGGCCAGGTGCTGGCCAGCTTGGCCAGGGACTCTTCCGGCAGATCGTGGAGCAGGAAGTCGAACTGGCGGATGGTGTCGGCCACCAGGATCAAGCCCTTTTCCATTGGCCGCCGCTTGAGCGTCAGCAGGCGATAGACCGCGGCCTGATCCCAGGGATCGCAGCCCAGGCCCCAGACGGCCTCGGTGGGGTAGGCCAGCACGCCCCCCTCGCGCACGATTCGCGCCGCCTGCCGCACTCGCCAGCTGTTGTGCATCGCCTTGCCTCCGCCAAATCCCTGAAGTCTACCCGAGCGCGCCGCCGATGGTAGCCATCCACCGCTAGCCGAGACGCGTCCAGCTGCCCTGCTGCGCCACCACCCGGCCCTCCAGCTCCAACTCGGTCAGCTGGACCAGCACCTCCGGCAACGACAGGCGGCAGAGCTGCGCCAACTCTTCGCTGTTGAGCGGTCCGGCGGCCAGCTGCCGCAGCAGGGGGTGATCCTCGACCACCGCGGCCGTGGCGACCGGGGCCAGGCTGCGCCAGCCCTGCAGGGCTTCGAGGATATGCTCCACGCCCTCCACCAGTTGCGCCCCTTCACGGATCAGCTGATGACAGCCTCGCGCCCCGGGATGATGGATGGAGCCGGGCAGGGCGAACACCTCGCGGCCCTGCTCGGCGGCCAGCCGCGCGGTGATCAGCGAACCGCTGGAGGGGCTGGCCTCCACCACCAGGGTACCCAGGCTGAGGCCGCTGATGATCCGGTTGCGCCGCGGAAAGTTGGCGGCCTGGGGCGTGCAGTCCAGCGGCAATTCCGAGACCAGCGCACCACCCTCGGCCAGCAGGCGCCGGGCGAGGCCCAGATGACGGCGGGGATAGAGCTGCCGGAGGCCGGTGCCCAGCACGGCCACCGTACCGCCGCCGGCGTCCAGCGCACCCTGGTGCGCCGCGCCATCGATGCCCAGCGCCAGGCCACTGGTGATGCAGAAGCCGGCCGCGGCCAGGCTGTGGGCGAAGCGCCGGGCATTGTCGAGTCCCTGGGCACTGGCCTGGCGGCTGCCGACCAGGGCCAGTTGCGGTCGTTCGAGCAACTCGACCCGTCCTTCGACGAACAGCAGCGGCGGTGGATCGGCGATCTCGGCGAGCAGCGCCGGATAGCGCTTGTCGCCTAGGCAGAGCAGATGGCGCTCGGGGCCCTCCAGCCAGGCCAGGGCCTGGTCGACCCGTTCGCGGGTCGCGGGGCTGCGGCGGGCGTCCGCGGCCACCGCCGGCAGGCGCAGGGCGCGCCAGGCCGAGGCGGGGGCACTGAGGGCGGCGCTGGCACTGCCAAAGGCATCCAGCAGCAGGCGCTGGCGCACGGCACCGAGCTCCGGCAGGGCATGCAGGCGAAGCCGAGCGTCCAGCTCGGCAGGGGAGAGGCTGGCCATGCTGTCATCCTTGAGGGTGGCCGGTCGCCGTCCTGGCGACCCGGAAGAGGTTAGGGGTTGCGCACCTTGTCCATGATCGCCAGCTGGCGGGTGGCGGTCAGAACCAGGCCGTAGCTGATCTTGTCGTAGGTGCGAAAGACCATCAGCAGCCCGGCGCGCTCGTCGGGGATCTTCACCAGCTCGCCGGTGATGCGATCACGTACCGTCTCGCCGGTCTTGTTGACCGCCAGCACATTGCCCTCGGCCAGACCGTCCCGGGCGCCCTTGTTGAGGGTCACCACATCGAACTGGCCGATCTGGGTGACGCCGCGCGGCACGTCGAGGATCAGGCCGTTGATGTCACGGGCCGGTGCACTGGGCATGAAGGTGGAATTCACCAGCCGCTCCTCAGTGGGGAACAGCCGGTCGCCCAGGCGCACCTCCTGGGTGGTGCGGGTCAGGCGCAGGGTGGCGATGTCGCCCTCCTGGGTGACCAGATCGGCGCTGCCGATGAAGTCGCCATTGATGCCGAGAAAGGCGCCGGTCTTGGGATCGACATAGGTCTTGCCCTGGCGGTAGATGCCATAGGCCGAGACACCCGGCTGCAGCTTGCCGCGCACATAGATGCGATCGCCGGCGCCGCTCACCACGCGCTCGGCATTGCCGGCTACCACATAGGGTGCCGCCTGGAACTGTTCGGCCGAATCGATGGCGCGATTCTGCAAGAGGAAGCTGTTGACCGCTTCCAGCGGAATGGCCGGGATGGCTTCGGCGATGGGCGTGCTGCGCACCGTGGGCGACAGCTTGACAGTGCCACGCGAGGCGCCGCGGTTGAGCTGCAGCCGCGGCTGGCCGTCGACGTAGCTCAGCACCAGGGTATCGCCGGGATAGATGAGATGGGGATTCTTGACCTGCGGATTGGCCTGCCAGATCTCTGGCCATTCCCAGGGCTTGCTGAGGAATCTGGCGGAGATGTCCCAGAGGGTATCGCCACGGACCACGGTATAGCTCTCCGGGTGATCCTGACGCAGGGTGACCGCTGCGTACGCCGACTGCAGGGCGCCCCCGGCGACCAGTAGCAGGGCGAACAAAGATTTCCTCATGCGTCGAATCCCTTTACACTTAGCTTTGAAGAACCGTCTTCACGCAAACGTCGGGGAATCGCCCCAGTCGTGCCCTGATCGCCACCTTCGTCGGCACCGGGCAGCGCAGGCGCTCATCCCCGTCGACCGACGTCATCCACCGCTCGGGACCAGCCCGAGGCGGGTGGAAACAACGCTGCGGCATCTTAGCAGCGCCCCTTGACTGTATTCCACAAGTGCCCTCAACGCCATGGCGATCCTAGACATCCTCGAATTCCCCGATCCCCGCCTGCGCACCGTCGCCAAGCCCATCGACGTGGTCGACGACGCTCTGCGCCAGACCATCGACGACATGTTCGAGACCATGTACGAAGCGCCCGGCATCGGTCTGGCCGCCACCCAGGTCAACGTCCATCGCCGCCTGGTGGTGATCGACGTCAGCGAAGACAAGAGCGAACCGCTGGTCTTCATCAACCCGGAAGCCGAGCCGCTCACCCAGGAACTGGGCGAGTACCAGGAAGGCTGCCTGTCGATCCCCGGGTTCTACGAAAAGATCTGCCGCCCCGAGCGCGTCCGGGTGAAAGCCCTGGATCGCGACGGCAAGCCCTTCGAGCTGGAATGCGACGGCCTCTTGGCGGTATGCATCCAGCACGAGATCGATCACCTCGACGGCAAGCTGTTCGTCGACTATCTGTCGCCGCTCAAGCGCGATCGCATCAAGAAGAAGCTCGAAAAGCAGCAGCGCCACAAGGCCTGATCGCCCTGGCGGACGGCGTCATCGGCGTCCGCCGCTCGCCCTTTCCGCCAGGTCCGCCATGTCCAGATCCCTTCGCCTCGTCTTCGCCGGAACCCCGGAATTCGCCGCCGTGCACCTGCAGGCGCTGATCGACGCCGGTTATCCCATCGCCGCCGTCTACACCCAGCCGGATCGCCCCGCTGGGCGGGGCCAGAAACTGGCCATGAGTCCGGTCAAGCAGCTGGCGCTGAGCCACGGCATCCCCGTGCAGCAGCCGCCGACCCTGCGCGATCCCGCCGCCCAGGCCACCCTGGCGGCGCTGGAACCCGATCTGCTGGTGGTGGTGGCCTACGGCCTGATCCTGCCCCAGGCGGTGCTGGACATCCCGCGTCTGGGCTGCATCAACAGCCATGCCTCGCTGCTGCCGCGCTGGCGCGGCGCCGCGCCCATCCAGCGCGCCTTGGAAGCCGGCGATGCCGAGTCCGGGGTCACCGTGATGCGCATGGAAGCCGGTCTGGATACCGGCCCCATGCTGAGCAAGGTGACCACGCCGCTGACCGCCACGGACACCGGTGGCAGCCTGCACTATCGCCTGGCCGCCTTGGGCGCCGCCGCCGTGGTCCAGGCCCTGCCGGGGCTGGCCGACGGCAGTCTGCAGGGCGAGGTACAGGACGACAACCTGGCCACCTACGCCCACAAGCTCAACAAGGACGAGGCCCGCTTGGACTGGGGTCGTCCGGCGGCGGAGCTGGAGCGCCGTATCCGCGCCTTCGATCCCTGGCCGCTGTGCCACACCGCCCTGGCCGGCGAGCCACTCAAGGTCTGGGCCGCGGAACTGGCCGAAGGGCAGGGCGTGGCGGGCATGGTGCTGGATGCCGATCGCTCCGGCCTGCTGGTCGCCTGTGGCGAGGGTGCCCTGCGCCTGACCCGCCTGCAGCTGCCCGGTGGCAAGCCACTGGGCTTCGCCGATCTCTATAACGCCCGTCGCGAGCGCTTCGCCCCCGGTCAGGTGCTGGGTCTATGAATCCGCGACTGGCGGCTACCCGCGCCCTGGCGGCGGTCCTTGCCGGACGTGCCTCCCTGGGCAGCAGCCTGCCCGAGCAACTGGCCAAGGTCGATCCGCGTGACCGCGCCCTGGCCCAGGATCTGGCCTTCGGCACCGCCCGCTGGCAGCCGCGCCTGTCGCTGCTGGCGGAAAAGCTCATGCAGAAACCCTTCAAGGCCGGCGACCGCGATCTCGAAGCCCTGCTGCTGATCGGGCTCTACCAGCTGTTCCACACCCGCATCCCGGCCCACGCCGCCATCGGCGAAACGGTGGGCTGCGTCGATAAGCTGAAGAAGTCCTCGGCCAAGGGCCTGCTCAACGCCGTGCTGCGCCGTGCCCAGCGTGAATACGACAGCCTGCTGCCGGCCCTGGAGCATGACCCCGCCGCGCGCCTGGCCCATCCGCGCTGGTTGCAGAAGACGCTCAAGGCGCGCTGGCCGGAGCAGTGGGAAGCCATCGCCACGGCCAACAACCTGCACCCGCCGTTGATCCTCAGGGTCAATCGCCGCCAGGGCAGTCGCGACAGCTATCTGGCCGAGCTGGCCGCCGCCGGCATCGAGGCCGTGCCCTGCGCCTTCAGCGCCGACGGCATCCGCTTGCTGCAACCCCAGGACGTCACCGCCCTGCCGGGCTTTGCCGCGGGGCGTCTCAGCGTGCAGGACGAAGCCGCGCAGCTGGCCGCCGAACTGCTGGAGCTGGCGCCCGGGCAACGGGTGCTGGACGCCTGCGCCGCGCCCGGTGGCAAGACCTGCCACCTGCTGGAACGCGAACCGGCGCTGGCCGAGGTGGTGGCGCTGGACGCCGATGCCGGTCGCCTGGAGCGCGTCGAGCAGAATCTGGCACGGCTGGGCCTCACCGCCCGCACCCTGGCCGCCGACGGCCGCGCCGTAACCGACTGGTGGGACGGCACGCCCTTCCAGCGCATCCTGCTGGACGCTCCCTGCAGCGCCACCGGGGTGATCCGCCGCCATCCGGACATCAAGCTGACCCGTCAGGCCAGCGATATCGCGCCCCTGGTGCAGTTGCAGGGCGAATTGCTGGACGCCCTCTGGCCGACGCTGGACGTCGGCGGCATCCTGGTCTACGCCACCTGCTCGGTGTTGCCGGAAGAGAACAGCGACAACCTCGCCGCCTTTCTCGCCCGCACCCCGGGCGCCCGCGAACTGGATATCCCCGCGCCCTGGGGCCTCGCCCAGCCCCATGGTCGCCAGCTCCTGCCGCAGCCCGAAGGCCACGACGGCTTCTATTACGGCAAGCTGATCAAGATTGCTCGCTAGTCGCGGAAGGTAAGGCGGTGGTGGTGGGCTGAGGCAGTTCCAGCACCGGCGTGGCCTCGTCGAGACGGCGCAGGGTGCCCTCCACCACGGCGCCGTTCTCCATGCTCAGCTGGCGATAGGTGATGTTGCCCTGCACCCGCGCATTGGAATGCAGCTCCAGCAGATGCTCAACCCCCAGATCGCCGACGATGGTGCCATCGATCAGGGCGTCGTAGCTGCTCACGTCGCCCTCCACCACGCCATTGGCACTGATCGCCAGCAGGCTGGTGGTGCCGGACTTGAAACTGATGCTGCCGCATACCCGGCCGTCGACTTTGAGGCCATCGCTGAACTCCAGATCACCGCGGATCGACAGGTTGTCGGCGATGAGACTGGAAAAGCCATTCACCGCGGGGCGAGGAACCGCCTTCTTTCTGTTGAACATCCGTGCTGCTCTCCAACTAGGGTTTCTGATTCTGGCGACGGAAGAAGGCCAGCTCCGCGCTCAGGCGCTCGACCTGCGCCAACAGGGCGGCGTTGCGTTCGAGCAACTGGCGCTCGGTGGCCGCACCCAGTTGCAGATCCAGCGTCTGCTGCGCCAGACGATCGCGCAGGTGCTGATTCTCGGCTTGCAGGTGATTCAGTTCCGCCTGGTATCCCTGGTGGATCCGCTGCCCGACCACCAGCAACGCGAGCGGTATCAACAGCAGCAGGCACAAACCAACCCAGCCGGCCAGTCGCCGTCGCGGGACCGGCTGCAGGCGAAATTCGCCGCGCAGCAGCTCGCGACTCGACGCTCGACTAGTCGCGCGCCTGGCCATCGCGCTCGGGCTCCAGTCGGCCCAGGGCCAGAAAGCGCTGGGGGTCGAGGAATTGGCCGTCACGCAAGACCTCGAAATGCAGATGAGGCCCGGTCGAGCGTCCGGTGGAGCCCACCGCACCCAGGAGTTGCCGGGGGTGACCACCTGGCCTTCCTTGACGAAGATGCGGCTCAGATGGGCATAGCGGGTGACCAGGCCATTGCCGTGAGCGACCTCCACCCGATTGCCATAGCCACCCAGGGCGCCCGTGACCTGGACACGCCCCCCGGCAGCGGCGTGTACCTGGGTGCCAGTGGGCGCGGCGAAGTCGACACCGGAATGAAACGCCAGGTGACCGGTAAAGGGATCGACCCGATTGCCGAACAGCGATCCCAGACGGGCCTGTTCCACTGGGCGTAGCGAGGGAATCGCCATCAGGGCGGCATTGCGACTGGCCACCCGGTTCAGCAGCAGATCCAGTTGTTGACGCAGGCAGAGCGCTACCTGTTCGCTGGCACCCAGCATGCGCAGAGGCAAGCCCTGGCTGGCGGCGCCGGCGTTACAGGATCGCGCCGGCAGCCAGGCACCGCCCTGGGCACCTCGCGTGGAAGGCTCGACCAGCAGACTGGGGTCGACCGCGCTCACCTGGTCGCGCAATTGCCTGTTCTGCTCCAGCATCCGCTGCAGCGCCTGGGTATCGGCCTCCAGCGATTGCAGCCGGCCGACCAGCACGCCCATTCGCTCCAGGGCCACCGGTGTGCTGTCGCTGCCCGGAGTGGCAGCGACAGGGGTGGCCGGAGCTGCAGCAGGCGAAACCCGACCACCCAGCCAGCAGCCCAGAGCAAATGTCAGCAGCGATGTCAGCGTCAGGATCAGCAGCCAGGGGCTCTTTGCCTGACGCGGGTCGACGATGTGGGCACCGTCCCGCACAAGCTTGCGACTGAGGGAAGAAAACAGCTTCATCAGATCCTGCGGCCGTCCTAGGCGCCGATAGATCAGTCAGCTTAAAGTGAAACACGTCACAAAATGATGGCAAAAGGCCCGTTCCAGACCAATCCGCCCGTCTACCGGACATATGGCACTCTGCCAGCGGATCGCCAGCCAGCCGCAGGTCCGGGCAGAATGGCCGGTTCAGGGTCGTGAATCGGCCCGTCCCTCCCGCTGCTACCGGAGTCCGCCATGCTCGAATCCCTGGAGAAAATGCTCGCTCGCGGCCAGGACAACGCCCTGCTCAGATTCGGTCTGGGCAAGGGCTATCTGGATGCCGGGGAGCCCGCGCGGGCGATCGAGCACCTGGCGCGCTGCGTCGAATTCGATCCGGCCTATTCGGCGGCCTGGAAACTGCTGGGCAAGGCCCATGAGGGGAGCGGCGACCCGGCCAGCGCCGAGGCGGCCTGGACCCAGGGCCTGCAGGCGGCGCAGGCCAGGGGCGACAAGCAGGCGGAAAAGGAGATGACGGTGTTTCTCAAGCGCCTGGCGCGCCGCGCTCAGTCCTGATCGCGCAGGAACCTAAGGCCCGCGCCGTCGGCGTCGGTGCGCATGACTTCCATGGTCACCTTGGGCGCTTCGATCGGCAGATCGAGTACCTGGCCGACCACGCGGGTGCCCTGCGGTAGCCGGGTCAGCTCGGGATGCACCACATAGACGCCACCATCGGACAGGTCGCGGGTCTCACCGACGATCTCGCCATCCGGATAGGCGATCCACAGCCGGCACTTGAGTGGGGTACGGGTATGTTGGCGCTGATCGCGCGAATTCATCGCCTGACTCCCTGGCTTGGGCGTTCCCTAGAGGTCCGGGCAGCTTCCGGCAAAGCCCAGCGGCTGTCAGCCGCGCGCCGACCGAACGGTCCTGGCGAAGCACCGAGCGATAGGTCATGGGACCACCGCCTGCCCCTCAGCGCCCGGGCAGGACCCGGGCGAAAGACCTCAGTACCACTTCTCCTCGCCATCCGGGCGATTCTTGAACCTCTTCATGCTCCACATGTACTGGGTCGGATAGCGCCGTACGTAGCCGGCCAGCACCTCGCTCATGGCGGCCACCGAGACCTCCGGATCCGGGTCGTACATGGCTGCGGGCGCGGCTTCCAGGATCACCTTGTAACCACTGCCGTCTGCCAGGCGCACGGCATGGAAGAACACCCCGCGGGCCTTGCCGCGCGCCAGCAGCGAGGGCACGAACTTGCTGGTCAGGGCAGTGGTGCCGAGGAAGGGCACGAAGAGGCCGGCGCTGCGACTTGGCTCGGGATCGGCCGGAATCCCCACGGCGCCGCCGCGGCGGACTTCCTTGATCACGCTGATGATGCCTTCCGGAGTGGAGGGCGCCACGCGGTTGCCCAGCTGGACCCGCTGGCGCTTGAGCAGGTCGTCCACCGCCTTCAGCTTGGGCGGCCGATAGAAGATGATCGGCTTGGCATGGGAGCAGTAGAAGTGGTTGAGCAACTCCCAGTTGCCCAGATGGCTGGTGATGCCCACCACGCCATCGCCGGAGGCCAGGGCCTCCTGCAGGACGTCCATGCCTTCCACCTCGCGCACCAGGCGTAGGGAACGCTGGGGCGACCAGATCCAGGCGCAGGCGCTCTCGGTCAGGGTCTTGCCGATGCCGCGCAGGCACTCGCGCGACAGCCGCTCCAGGCCGGCGGCGTCGAGTTCGGGGAAACAGTGGGCGAGGTTGATGCGGGTAACCTTGCTGGCGCGGGTCGGCAGCTTCCACATGCACCAGCCGATGAATCCACCCAGGCGCTGGACCAATGGCCAGGGCAGCAGGGCGAAAAGGCGCAGGAAGGCGATCATCAGCGCGCCTTTGAATCTTTCCAAAAGAGGGACTCCTGTCTGAATGCGCCGACAGTTTAGCGTCTACAAGCCCCGGAAACGTTAAGAAAGCGTAAGGTTCGCGCTAACTGACGCCTATACATTCGACTTTTCCTGCGGTTCTGCCGACAAAGACGCCAGCTCGGCATGGCGGTCGCAATCGAGGGTGTGGTCCATCACCAGCCCCATGGCCTGCATGAAGGCATAGCAGATGGTCGGGCCGACAAAGGTGAAACCGGCTTTCTTGAGCGCCTTGCTCATGGCCTCGGCTTCCGGGGTGATCGCCGGTACCTCATGGCGGTCGCGAAAATGGTTGATCTTCGGCGCACCGCCGACGAAGGACCATAGCCAGCCGGTCGGGTCTTCGAGCCTGAGCCAGGCCTGGGCATTCTGACGGGCGGCGCGCAGCTTGGCGCCGTTGCGGATGATGCCCGGATCCTGCATCAGCGCCTCGATCTCGGCATCGCTCAGCTGCGCCAGGCGCCGGGGATCGAAGCCGTGCAGCACCTGGCGATAGCGCTCGCGCTTCTTCAGCACGGTGATCCACGACAGCCCGGCCTGAAAGCCTTCCAGCAAGAGAAATTCGAAGAGCACCGCCGGATCGCGCTGGGGCACGCCCCATTCGTGGTCGTGATACTCGATGTACAGCGGATCGGCGGTGCACCAGAAGCAACGCGGCATGGCGAAGACTCGGACGGCGAGGGGAGATGTCACCTTAGCGCAGTTGAGCGCCAGCGGAGGCGAGTCATAACGGCCTCTGGAATGGGTAGCACGGCGAACGCGCTGAACGCACGTTTCTAACAGACTGCAGGCGCTGCTACCGTAGTAGCAGCTACCTATATCGCGGCCATGGGCCGCTCCTACAGGCCACCCGTACCTGTAGAGCGGCCCATGGCCGCGATAAAGCGCGCAGCCGGTCATATCTGCCCAATACCGCCAGGCAGCCCTAATCCGCCAATGCGGCCACCTCCGGCTTTCAGCTATACTCCCCGGCTTTTCGTCGCAGCCGAACGGGTATCTTTCGTGAGCCAGTCCAAGCCCACCGTGCGCACCTTCCAAGACTTGATCCTGGCCTTGCAGCAATACTGGGCCGAGCAGGGCTGCGTGGTACTTCAGCCCTATGACATGGAAGTTGGCGCCGGTACCTTCCACACCGCCACTTTCCTGCGCGCCATCGGTCCCGAGACCTGGAACGCCGCCTATGTGCAGCCCAGCCGCCGCCCCACCGACGGCCGCTATGGCGAGAACCCCAACCGCCTGCAGCACTACTACCAGTTCCAGGTGGTCCTCAAGCCCAATCCGGACAACTTCCAGGAGCTCTACCTCGGTTCCCTGGCTGCCATCGGTCTGGATCCGCTGGTGCACGACGTGCGCTTCGTCGAGGACAACTGGGAATCGCCCACCCTGGGCGCCTGGGGTCTGGGCTGGGAAGTCTGGCTCAACGGCATGGAAGTCACCCAGTTCACCTACTTCCAGCAGGCGGGCGGTATCGAGTGCTATCCGGTGACCGGCGAGATCACCTATGGCCTGGAGCGCCTGGCCATGTACCTGCAGGGCGTGGACTCGGTCTACGACCTGATCTGGGCCGACGGCCCCTTCGGCACCGTGACCTACGGCGACGTCTTCCACCAGAACGAAGTGGAGCAGAGCACCTACAACTTCGAGCACGCCAATGTGCCCAAGCTGTTCGAACTGTTCGACTTCTACGAGTCCGAGGCCAATCGCCTGATCGCCCTGGACCTGCCGCTGCCCACCTACGAGATGGTGCTCAAGGCCTCCCACACCTTCAACCTGCTGGACGCCCGCCGCGCCATCTCGGTGACCGAGCGCCAGCGTTACATCCTGCGCGTGCGCACCCTGGCGCGCAGCGTCGCCCAGGGCTACTTCAAGGCCCGTGCCCGCCTGGGCTTCCCCCTGGCCACCCCGGCGCTGCGTGACGAGGTCCTGGGCCGCGACGATGTCCAGGCGCTGCTCAAGGAGGGCGAATGATGAGCACCACTCTGGATTTCCTGGTCGAACTGGGTACCGAAGAACTGCCGCCCAAGGCGCTCAAGACCCTCGGCGACAGCTTTCTAGCCGGCATCGAGAAGGGCCTCAAGCAGGCCGGCCTCGGCTATGCCGGCGCCCGCGCCTATGCCGCGCCGCGCCGCCTGGCCGTGCTGGTCGAAGCCCTGCAGACCCAGCAGCCCGAGCGTAGCGTCAACCTGGACGGCCCGCCGCTCCAGGCCGCCTTTGGCGCCGATGGCCAGCCGACCCAGGCCGCCCTGGGTTTCGCCCGCAAGTGTGGCGTCGACATCAGCGCCATCGATCGCAGCGGTCCCAAGCTGAGATTTTCCCAAAGCATTCCCGGCCAGCCAGCCGCCTCCCTGCTGCCTGGTATCGTCGAAGCCTCCCTCGCCGAGCTGCCGATTCCCAAGCGCATGCGCTGGGCCGCCCGCCGCGAGGAGTTCGTCCGGCCGACCCAGTGGCTGGTGATGCTGCTCGGTGACGAGGTCATCGACTGCGAGATCCTCACCCGCCGTGCCGGTCGTGAGTCCCGCGGCCATCGTTTCCACCATCCCGATGCCGTGCGTATCAGCGCCCCGGCCCACTACGCCGCCGACCTGCGCGCCGCCCATGTGCTGGCCGACTTCGCCGAGCGCCGCCAGCTCATCGAGTCCCGCGTGGCCGAACTGGCTGCGGCGGAGCAGGGCAGTGCCGTGGTGCCGCCCGCGCTGCTGGACGAGGTGACCGCCCTGGTGGAATGGCCGGTGCCCCTGGTCTGCGCCTTCGAGGAACGCTTCCTCGAAGTACCCCAGGAAGCGCTCATCACCACCATGCAGGACAACCAGAAGTACTTCTGCCTGCTGGACGCCCAGGGCAAGCTGCTGCCACGCTTCATCACCGTGGCCAACCTGGAGAGCAAGGATCCGGCGCAGATCGTCAGCGGCAACGAGAAGGTTGTCCGCCCCCGTCTCACCGACGCCGAGTTCTTCTTCAAGCAGGACCAGAAGCAGCCGCTGGAAAGCTTCAACGAGCGCCTCAAGAACGTGGTCTTCCAGGCCCAGCTCGGTACGGTCTACGACAAGGCCCAGCGCGTCGCTGCCCTGGCCGCGTTCATCGCCGAACGCATCGGCGGTGATGCCGAGCGCGCCCACCGCGCCGGCGTGCTCGCCAAGTGCGACCTGGCCACCGAGATGGTCGGCGAATTTCCCGAGATGCAGGGTATCGCCGGCTACTACTACGCTAGGAAAGGCGGCGAGGCGGAAGACGTGGCCCTGGCGCTCAACGAGCAGTACATGCCGCGTGGCGCTGGCGCCGAACTGCCGCAGACCCTGACCGGTGCGGCCGTGGCCCTGGCCGACAAGCTCGACACCCTGGTCGGCATCTTCGGCATCGGCATGCTGCCCACCGGCAGCAAGGATCCTTTCGCCCTGCGCCGTCAGGCCTTGGGCGTGCTGCGCATCCTCATCGAGAAAGGCCTGGAGCTGGATCTGCCGGCCGCCGTCGCCTTCGCCATCGGCGGCTACGGCGAGCGGGTCAAGGCCGCGGGCCTGCAGGAGCAGGTGCTGGACTTCGTCTTCGACCGGCTGCGCGCCCGCTACGAGGACGAAGGCATCGACACCGCCGCCTACCTGGCCGTGCGCGCCCTGCGCCCGGCCTCGGCGCTGGACTTCGACCAGCGCGTCCAGGCCGTGCAGGCCTTCCGTCGTCTCCCGGAGGCTGAAGCCCTGGCCGCCGCTAACAAGCGCGTCTCCAACCTGCTCGGCAAGTTCGAGGGCAAGGTCGCGGCCCAGGCCGATGCCGCTCTGTTCGAGACCGACGCCGAGCGCACCCTGGCCGCCGCCATCGCCGAGGCCGAGCGGGATGCCGCGCCCCTGGCCGAAGCCCGCCGTTATCGCGAAGCCCTGGAACGCCTGGCCAGTCTGCGCGCCCCGGTGGATGCCTTCTTCGACGAGGTACTGGTCAACGCCGAGGACGAGCGCGTCCGCGCCAATCGCTATGCGCTGCTCGCCCACCTGCGCGGCCTGTTCCTCGGCATCGCCGACATCTCGGTGCTGGGCTAGGCATGAAGCTGATCGTGCTGGACCGCGACGGCGTCATCAATGTCGATTCCGATGACTACGTGCGTAGCGCCGAGCAGTGGCAACCGCTGCCCGGCAGCCTCGCCGCCATCGCCCGCCTGAACCGGGCCGGCTGGCAGGTGGCCGTGGCCACCAACCAGTCAGGTCTGGCGCGGGGCTATTTCACGGAAGATGGCCTGGCGGCCATGCACGAGAAGCTGCAACGCCTGCTGGCGGAGGAGGGCGGTCGGGTCGATCTGATCCTGCACTGCCCCCATGGCCCGGAAGCGGGCTGTGACTGCCGCAAGCCGCTACCCGGCCTGTTCCGCGCCATTGCCACCCATTACGGGCGCCCTGATCTTGCAGAAGTCCCCGTGGTCGGCGACAGCCTGCGCGACCTGGAAGCCGGCGTGGCCCTTGGCTGTACGCCCTACCTAGTGCGTACCGGCAAGGGCGAGCGCACCCTGGCCAAGCCTTTGCCAGCCGGCACCCGGGTCTTCGCCGACCTGGCCGCGGTGGCTGATCACCTGCTCGAGGAAACGCGCTGATGCGGCTCTTGCGTACCCTGTTGTTCTACGTGCTGCTGGGGACCAGCGGCATCCTCTGGTCCTGCGTCAGCCTGCTGATCGCGCCCTTCCTGGCCTATCGCGCCCGCTATCGGCTAGTGGTCAAGGCCTGGACCGGCTTTGCCGTCTGGCTGGCCAAGGTCATCTGCGGCATTCGTTACGAAATCGAAGGGTTGGAAAACGTCCCGGCGCAGCCCTGCGTGATCGTGGCCAACCACCAGAGCACCTGGGAAACCTTCTTCCTGTCCGCCCAGTTCGAACCCACTTCCCAGGTGATCAAGCGCGAACTGCTCAGGATTCCCTTCTTTGGCTGGGCCTTCTCGCTGCTCAAGCCCATCGCCATCGACCGCGACAACGGCAAGCTGGCTCTCCAGCAGCTGACCGAGCAGGGCGGCCGCTACCTGGCCCAGGGCTGCTGGGTACTGATCTTTCCCCAAGGCACCCGCATCGATTACGGTCAGATGGGCAAGTTCTCCCGCGGTGGCGCCGCCCTGGCCTGCAGCCTGAACGTGCCCATCCTGCCCATCGCTCACGATGCCGGCGCCTACTGGCCCAATCGTTCCTGGATCAAGTCGCCGGGAACCATCAAGGTCAGCATCGGCCCCTTGCTCTATCCCCAGGGCCAGGATCCCCGCGCCATTGTCGATCTCAATGCCCGCTGCTTCGCCTTCATCGAACAGGCCCTTGCCCCCAAGCCCGACGCCAGCCCGGTCGAGCGCTGCGTCGCCTGACCGCCAGGCCGCAAGGCCTGGCTGTTCCCAGCAGTTTTCCTCGCGTTTCCCACAGACTTATCCACAGGACATCCTGAGGTTTTCCTGCGCCCTGATCGTGGGCCGCTACCGCGAATCCCCTGTCATCCACAAGTACCGATAAGCTTATTCCCAGGCTTATCCACAGGATCGTCCGTTATAGCCTGTGTCTCTATGCCGCATGGCACGGCCTCTTTGTGCTGCTTTACAGGCTTTGCGAAAAGCAGCTGAGGAAAACTATCCACAAAACCTCTGGCTATAAGATGAGCGGCAATTCTTCCTAGGGAACGAAACGGCATCTCCGTCTAGCCAGAATGTTTTCCACAAAAAAGCCCCGCATGGCGGGGCTTGTGCATAACCGCTGGAATCAGACGTCGAGGTTCGATACCGCCAAGGCATTGCTCTCGATGAAATCGCGACGCGGCTCCACGTGATCGCCCATCAGGGTGTTGAAGATCTGGTCGGCCGCCACGGCGTCCTCGATGGTCACCTGCAGCATGCGACGCACGTTCGGGTCCATGGTGGTTTCCCACAGCTGATCCGGATTCATCTCGCCCAGGCCCTTGTAGCGCTGGATGTTGAATCTCTTGCTGGTCTCGACCATCAGCCACTCCCAGGCTTCCTTGAAGGTGCTGACCGGGCGACGGCGTTCGCCGCGCTTGGCATAGGCGCCTTCTTCCAGCAGGTTGTCCAGCTGGGCAGCCAGCTCGGTCACCAGACGGTAATCGTTGCTGCCGAAGAAATCCCGGTTGAAGGTCACGTAGCTGGACAGGCCATGAGCCCGGGTCTCGACCTCCGGCAGCCACAGGCTGCGCTCGCGGTCTTCGCGCAGGCTCAAGGTGTAGGTGGTGCCATTGCGCTCGGCGGCCTTCAGGCGCGTCTCGAGAGTGGCTAGCCACTCGCGCATGGCCGCCTCGTCACCCAGCTGCTCCACGCCCACGCGGGGCAGGTACAGCAGGTGTTCGCTGACGTCGGCCGGATACAGCCGCGACAGGCGCTTGAAGGTCTTCATCACCTGGCGATAGCTGTTCACCAGCTTTTCGAGTTCCACACCGGACAGACCCGGGGCGTTCTCGTTGACGTGCAGGCTGGCTTCCTCCAGAGCGGTCTGGGTCAGGTATTCCTCCATCGCCTCGTCGTCCTTGATGTACTGCTCCTGCTTGCCACGCTTCACCTTGTACAGCGGCGGCTGAGCGATGTAGATGTAGCCCCGCTCGATCAGCAGCGGCATCTGGCGGAAGAAGAAGGTCAGCAGCAGGGTACGGATGTGCGAGCCGTCGACATCGGCATCGGTCATGATGATGATGTTGTGGTAGCGCAGCTTGTCGATGTTGAATTCTTCGCGACCGATGCCGCAGCCCAGCGCGGTGATCAGGGTGCCCACCTCCTGGGAGGAGAGCATCTTGTCGAAGCGCGCCTTCTCGACGTTGAGGATCTTGCCCTTGAGCGGCAGGATCGCCTGGGTGCGCCGATTGCGGCCCTGCTTGGCCGAACCACCGGCGGAGTCACCTTCCACGATGTAGAGTTCGGACAGCGCCGGATCCTTTTCCTGGCAATCCGCCAGCTTGCCGGGCAGGCCGGCGATGTCCAGCGCGCCCTTGCGGCGGGTCATCTCCCGCGCCTTGCGCGCCGCTTCCCGGGCCCGGGCCGCGTCGATCATCTTGCCGACCACCGCCTTGGCCTCGTTGGGATTCTCCAGCAGGAAGTCGGAGAAATGCTTGCCCATCTCCTGTTCCACCGCGGTCTTCACCTCGGAGGAAACCAGCTTGTCCTTGGTCTGGGAAGAGAACTTGGGATCCGGCACCTTGACCGAGATGATGGCGGTCAGGCCTTCGCGGGCGTCGTCACCGGTGGTGGCCACCTTGAACTTCTTGGCCAGGCCCTCGGCCTCGATGTAGCTGTTCAGGTTGCGCGTCAGCGCCGAACGGAAGCCCGCCAGGTGGGTGCCGCCGTCGCGCTGGGGAATGTTGTTGGTGAAGCAGAGGATGTTCTCGTTGAAGCTGTCGTTCCACTGCAGGGCCACCTCCACGCCGACGCCATCGTCGTCGCGCTGCACCTGGAAGTGGAACACCTCGTTCACCGCGGTCTTGTTGGTGTTCAGGTAATCGACGAAGGCGCGCAGGCCGCCTTCGTACTTGAACAGCTCTTCCTTGCCGCTGCGCTCGTCGCGCAGGACGATGCCGACGCCGGAGTTGAGGAAGGACAGCTCGCGAATCCGCTTGGCCAGGATGTCCCAGCTGAACTGGATGTTGTTGAAGGTCTCGGCCGAAGGCTTGAAGTGCACCTGGGTACCGGTGGTGTCGGTCTCGCCGATCACCGCCAGCGGCGCCTGGGGTACGCCGTGGACATAGACCTGCTCCCACACCTGGCCGGCACGGCGAATGGTCAGCCGCAGCTCCTCGGACAGGGCGTTCACCACCGAGACGCCCACGCCGTGCAGGCCGCCGGACACCTTGTAGGTGTTGTCGTCGAACTTACCGCCGGCGTGCAGCACGGTCATGATGACCTCGGCCGCCGAGACGCCTTCTTCCTTGTGGATGTCCACCGGGATGCCGCGGCCGTTGTCGCGCACGGTGATGGACTCGTCCATGTGGATGGTGATGCTGATCTCGCTGCAGAAGCCGGCCAGGGCCTCGTCGATGGAGTTGTCCACCACCTCGAAGACCATGTGGTGCAGGCCGGTGCCGTCATCGGTGTCGCCGATGTACATGCCGGGGCGCTTGCGCACGGCATCCAGTCCCTTCAGCACCTTGATGCTGGAAGAGTCGTAGGTATTGGTCTCGCTCATGCTTGGCTCCCGCTAGTGTGGGTCTGCTTGATATGGCCGTGTTCCACGTGAAACACGCTGACCTCTGTCTCCGGCCGCCAGGCGGCCTGTAGCGTCTCGCGCTCGACACAGGTGATGAAGACTTGGCACTCCAGTGCCTCCAGCAGCCGGCACAAGGCCAGCCGGTGTCCCTCGTCCAGTTCCGAAGGCAGGTCGTCGATGAGATAGACGCACTGGCCTCGCTTGACCTGGTTGACCAGCCGCCCCTGGGCGATGCGCAGTGCGCACACCACCAGCTTCTGCTGGCCGCGCGACAGGATGTCCGCCGCGTTGTGGTTGCCGATGCGGATCCGCAGGTCGGCACGCTGGGGACCGGCCTGGGTATGCCCCAGCTGCAGATCCCGTGGCAAGCTGTCCGCCAGCACCTCGCGCAGATCGCGCTCGCGGTCCCAGCCGCGGTAGTAACTCAGGGTCAGGCCATCGAGCTGGATCAGCTCGGCCAGCACCGCGGTGAACTCCGGCTTCAGACGCTGGATATAGGCCTGACGAAAGCCATCGATCTCGCCGCTGGCCAGGGCCAGTTCCTGATCCCAGGCGGCCTGCGCCGCAGGGTCGATTTTACCACGTCTGAGCCAGTGATTTCGCTGCCTGAGCGCCTTTTGCAGGCGTTGCCACAGGGGCAGGAAACGCTGTTCCTCGTGGAACACGCCCCAGTCGAGAAACTGCCGCCTGATCTTGGGACTGCCTTCGAGCAGCCGGAAGCCATCGGGGTTGATCAACTGCAGCGGCAGCACCTCGGCCAGCTGCGCCGCACTACGGGCATTCTCGCCATTGATGCGGATCTGGTAGTCGCCACCGCGCTCGCGCTGGATGCCCAGGTTGCAGTCCTGGCCACCGGGTAGCCGCACCTGGCCGAACACCGTGCAGCTGGCCTGCTCATGCTGGATGACCGGCGCCAGCTTGGTGCTGCGAAAGGAGCGGGCCAGCCCCAGCAGGTGGATGGCTTCCAGCAGGCTGGTCTTGCCGCTGCCGTTGGCGCCGTGCAGCAGATTGACCCGTGGCGAGGGTTGAAGCGCGACCGCCTGCAGATTGCGCAGGCGGTCGGCGTTGAAGCGGATCAGCGTCATCGAGCGGCGATCAGAGGCGCATCGGCATCACGACATAGGAGGAGTCGTCGTTGCCCGCCTCCTGCAACAGCGCACTGCTGCTGGAATCGGACAGGGTGATGCGCACCTGGTCGGTGGTCATCACGCCGAGCACGTCGAGCAGGTAGCTGACGTTGAAACCGATCTCCAGGCTGCCGCCGTCGTAGTCGACCTGCAGTTCTTCCTCGGCCTCTTCCTGCTCCGGGTTGTTGGCCTGGATCTTCATGAAGCCGTTTTCCAGCTGCAGACGGATACCACGGTACTTCTCGTTGGAGAGAATGGCGGTGCGGCTGAAGGCTTCGCGCAGATGCTGGCGCTCGCCCAGTACCAGTTTGTCGCCATGCCGCGGCAGCACGCGCTCGTAGTCGGGGAACTTGCCGTCCACCAGCTTGGAGGTAAAGGTGAAGTCGCCGGTGGTGGCGCGGATATGGTGCTGGCCCAGGACCACGTTGACCGGCTCTTCCGGTTCGGTGAGCAGGCGCGACAACTCCAGGATGCCCTTGCGCGGCACGATGACCTGGTGCTTCTCGGCCTGGTCCACATCGGCCTCCAGCATGCACATGGCCAGGCGGTGACCGTCGGTGGCCACGGCGCGCAGGCGGCCGGTGCTGGCTTCCAGCAGCATGCCGTTGAGGTAGTAGCGCACGTCCTGCTGGGCCATGGCGAAGCCGGTGCGCTCGATCAGGCGGCGCAGGCGGCCCTGGGGAATGCTGAATTTCAGCGAGCCCGGACCTTCCTCCACGGTGGGGAAGTCGTTGGCCGGCAGGGTGGACAGGGTGAAACGGCTGCGTCCGGCACGGATCAGCAGCTTCTGTTCCTCGGTGCGGATGTCGATCAGCGCATCGGGCTGCAGGCTCTTGCAGATGTCCATCAGCTTGCGCGCCGGCACGGTGATCTCACCGGCTTCGGCGGCTTCTTCCAGATCGACCCGGCCAACCAGCTCGACTTCCAGGTCGGTACCGGTTAGCGATAGCCGCTGGCCTTCCACGACCAGAAGTACGTTGGACAGCACCGGCAGCGTTTGCCGACGTTCCACGACACCGGCCACCAGCTGCAGCGGTTTCAACAGGGCTTCGCGTTGAATGGTGAAATGCATGGTCAGGTCCTTGCCAGGGCCGCGTCCGTCAGGTGGTCAGGGTACGCAGCAGGTTCTTGTAATCCTCGCGAATATCCGCGTCGGATTCCCGAAGTTCGGCGATCTTGCGACAGGCATGCAACACCGTCGTGTGATCGCGTCCGCCAAAGGCGTCGCCGATTTCCGGCAGGCTGTGGTTGGTCAGCTCCTTGGACAGCGCCATGGCGACCTGCCGCGGCCGGGCGACCGAACGCGAGCGGCGTTTGGACAGCAGATCGGCGATCTTGATCTTGTAGTACTCGGCCGCGGTGCGCTGGATGTTGTCGATGCTGACCAGCTTGTCCTGCAGCGCCAGCAGATCCTTGAGCGATTCGCGGATCAGCTCGATGGTGATGTCCCGGCCCATGAAGTGGGCATGGGCGATCACCCGCTTGAGCGCGCCTTCCAGTTCCCGCACGTTGGAGCGGATGCGCTGGGCGATGAAGAAGGCGGCGTCGTGGGGCAGGTCGACCTTGGCCTGATCGGCCTTCTTCATCAGGATCGCCACCCGCGTCTCCAACTCCGGCGGCTCCACGGCCACGGTGAGACCCCAGCCGAAACGCGATTTGAGCCGCTCTTCCAGGCCGTCGATCTCCTTGGGATAGCGATCGCTGGTGAGGATCACCTGTTGTCCACCTTCGAGCAGGGCGTTGAAGGTGTGGAAAAACTCTTCCTGCGAACGCTCCTTGCGGGCGAAGAACTGGATGTCGTCGATCAGCAGCGCATCCACCGAACGGTAGAAACGCTTGAATTCGTTGATGGCGTTGAGCTGCAGCGCCTTGACCATGTCGGCGACGAAGCGCTCCGAATGCAGATAGACGATCTTGGCGTTCGGATTGCGCTTGAGCAGGTGGTTGCCCACCGCGTGCATCAGGTGGGTCTTACCCAGACCCACGCCCCCATAAAGGAAGAGTGGGTTGTAGCCGTGCTTGGGATTGTCCGCCACCTGCCAGGCCGCGGCGCGGGCCAGCTGGTTGGACTTGCCCTCGACGAAGTTCTCGAAGGTGAAGGTCCGGTTCAGATAGCTGGTGTGCTTGAGCGCACCCTCCACCTGCACGGTACGCTCGGTCTTGACCGCCGGCTCGTCGGCCTCGGCCAGTTCCGCGGTCACGTCTTCCAGGGCGACGCCCGCGGTGACGATATCCGACTGGATCGGTTGCGGCGCCTGTACCGGGGGTGGCAGCGGACTGCTCTGGCTGCTGGGCGTCTGGGCCGGGCGCGGCTTGTTGCTGCGCTTGCTGCCGATCAGCAGGGAAAGCACCGGCGCGATGCCGTCGTCGGCATGTTCCTCGAGCAATTCGAGGATACGGCTCAGGTACTTCTCGTTGACCCAGTCGAGCACGAAGCGGTTGGGCGCGAACACCCGCAGCTCATCCCCTTCCGCTTCCACCTGCAGTGGCCGGATCCAGGTATTGAATTGTTGCGAAGGCAGCTCGTCGCGCAGCACATCCACGCAACGTTGCCAGAGTTCGACCGACACAGCGTCTCCCAAGAACTGGAGCGGCCCGGACGGGCCATGAGCAAACGCCCATTGTATCCCTCCCCACCCAGGTTATCCACATGGCCACGCAGTTTCCCGGTAGATAGCCGTTACGGTCATCAGGGGCGGACCCATGACCGTCAGCTCTGTGGATAACGCCGTCTGACCTCTCTGGACATCCCGGGGCTTTTTGTTGTGGATAATCGTGCTGTGCGTAACAGGTCTGCTTATCCACAGCCTCTCAGCAGGCAGAGCACCCGAATTGCACCTGTTGAAAACAGACTTTCCGTTCCCGCTCAGCGCAGAGGCCATCTGCCATGGCGCGATCTATCCACAGAAATCCGCTGCACCATACATATTCACTTCAACAGTCTTTTAAAACCTTCTGACCTGTTGATTTTATTTGCCTGGTCTCCTGTCAGCCGATGCTGGTTGGAAATTGACCTGCATCGAGGCTTTCTCTAGAATCGCCGGTCTCTTTGCGCGGGGCACTCATGCCTTGCCGCTTTCACCTAGGTAAAAGTCCATGAAACGCACCTTCCAACCCAGCACCCTGAAGCGCGCCCGTGTCCACGGTTTCCGTGCTCGTATGGCAACCAAGAACGGCCGTCAGGTTCTCGCCCGTCGCCGTGCCAAAGGCCGCAAGCGTCTGGCGATCTGATTGCCCGGTCAGGTGGTGAGTCAGGGTTTCGGTCGGGACAGGCGCTTACTGAGCTCCCAACAGTTCCAAGCGGTCTTTGACTCTCCCACCCACAAGGCATCCGGCAAGCACCTGCTGCTGCTCGCCCATGCCAATGGGCTCGACCATTCCCGTCTGGGGTTGGTCATCGGCAAGAAGAGCGTCAAGCTTTCTGTCGAGCGCAATCGCATCAAGCGGGTCATCCGAGATTCCTTCCGTCTGAATCAGGACCGCCTGGGCAGCTTCGATCTGGTCTTCGTCGCCCGTAAGGGACTTGGCGAAGTCGACAATCCCGAATTGCACGATCAGCTGCTGCAACTGTGGAAACGTCTCAATCGCCAGGCGAGCAAGACCGTTGCCCATCCAACCGACAGTCCCGACGGTGCTCATGCGTAAACCGGCCCTGCTGCTGATTCGCTTCTACCGTTATGCCATCAGCCCTATGATGGCCAGTCACTGTCGTTTCTATCCGACCTGTTCCGGTTACGCCCTCGAAGCCATCGAGCGCCACGGGCTGCTGCGTGGTGGCTGGCTGACCACACGGCGACTGTGCCGGTGCCATCCCTGGCACTCAGGCGGATATGATCCCGTTCCTCCCGCAAAGACCCCAGCCCCGACCTCTTCGATGGCCGAGTAAACATGGATATCAAGCGCCCGCTACTCATTGCCGCCTTGGCGATCGTGTCCTACACCCTGGTTTTCCAGTGGAACAAGGATTACGGCCAGGCCGATCTGCCCACGGCCAAGACGCAGACCAGCGTCCTGCCGGGTGACACTCCCAACGTGCCCACCGATGTTCCCGCTGACGCCAAGGCTGCGGCGCCGGTGGACAACTCGACCGCTCAGGCAAGCACTGCGCTCATCAAGGTACGTACCGACGTCCTGGATCTGGCCATCGATCCCCGCGGCGGCGACATCGTCCAGCTCGGTCTGGTGCAGTACCCCCGCCGTCAGGATCATCCCGACGTGCCCTTCATGCTGTTCGACAACGGCAACGAGCGTCTCTACCTGGCCCAGAGCGGCCTGACCGGTGCCAACGGTCCCGACGCCAACAGCGCCGGGCGTCCGCTGTACACCTCGGCCCAGTCCAGCTACGTGCTCGCCGATGGCCAGCAGCAGTTGGTGGTGGATCTCAAGTACCAGGCCAACGGCGTCGACTACACCAAGAGATTCACCTTCCACCGGGGCCTGAAGGTCGATTGCTCGGACGCCGAGAAGGCGCAGAAGAAGATCACCTGCATCAACCCGGACGCCTACCAGATCCAGGTCAGCTACCTGATCGACAACCAGAGCGCCAACGCCTGGAACGGTGTGCTCTACGCCCAGCTCAAGCGGGACAAGAGCGGCGATCCCTCGGCGACCACCGCCACCGGCGTGTCCACCTACCTGGGCGCCGCCGTCGGTACCCCGGCCGAGCCCTATCGCAAGGTGTCCATGAGCGACATGGACAAGAATCGCCTGCAGGAAGCCGTGCAGGGTGGTTGGGTCGGCTGGCTGCAGCACTACTTCGTCACCGCCTGGGTGCCGAACAAGGACGAGCAGCACCAGATCACCACCCGCAAGGACGCCCAGGGCAACTACATCGTCGGCTTCACCGGTCCGCGGTTCAGCGTGCCGGCGGGCGGCAAGGGCGAGACCTCGCTGACCCTCTATGCCGGTCCGAAGATCCAGGAGCACCTCAAGATCCTGTCCCACGGTCTGGAACTGACCGTCGATTACGGTTTCCTGTGGTTCATCGCTCAGCCGATCTTCTGGTTGCTGCAGCATATCCACAGCATCCTGGGTAACTGGGGCTGGTCGATCATCGTCCTGACCATCATCATCAAGCTGCTGTTCTTCCCGCTGTCCGCCGCCAGCTACCGCTCCATGGCGCGCATGCGCGCCGTCGGTCCGCGACTGCAGGCGCTCAAGGAGCAGCATGGCGACGATCGCCAGAAGATGTCCCAGGCGATGATGGAGCTGTACCGCAAGGAGAAGATCAATCCCCTGGGTGGCTGCCTGCCCATCGTGGTGCAGATGCCGGTGTTCCTGGCGCTGTACTGGGTGCTGCTGGAAAGCGTCGAGATGCGCCAGTCGCCCTGGATGTTCTGGATCACCGACCTGTCGGCCAAGGATCCCTTCTTCATCCTGCCGATCATCATGGGCGCCACCATGCTGGTGCAGCAGATGCTCAACCCGGCACCGCCGGATCCCATGCAGGCCAAGGTCATGAAGATGATGCCCATCGTCTTCACCTTCTTCTTCCTGTGGTTCCCGGCCGGTCTGGTGCTGTACTGGATCGTCAACAACTGCCTGTCGATCCTGCAGCAGTGGTACATTACCCGGAAGATCGAGGCGGCCAGCAAGAAGGCCTGACCTCGCTCACCCTGTCCACACGACGCCCCTTGATTGGGGCGTCGTGCTTTCTGGAGGATCGTCATGTCTCTGCCTTCCGACAGCATCGCCGCCATCGCCACCGCCACCGGGCGCGGCGGGGTCGGCATCGTCCGCGTCTCCGGTCCCCTGGCCGCCCCCTTGGCGCGGGCGATCTGCGGCCGTGAGCTGCCGCCTCGGCATGCCCACTACGGCAACTTCCTCGCCGCCGACGGCAGCGTGCTGGACGCCGGCATCGCCCTGTTCTTTCCCGGCCCCAACTCCTTCACCGGCGAAGACGTGCTGGAACTCCAGGGCCACGGCGGTCCGGTGATCCTCGATCTGCTCCTGCGCCGCACCCTGGAAGAGGGTGCACGCCTGGCCCGCCCCGGGGAATTCAGCGAACGCGCCTTTCTCAACGACAAGCTCGATCTGGCCCAGGCCGAGGCCATCGCCGACCTCATCGAGGCCAGCACCGAACAGGCGGCGCGCAATGCCCTGCGCTCGCTGCAGGGCGAATTCTCGCGCCGGGTGGAAAGCCTGGTCGAACAGCTGATCCGCCTGCGCATCTATGTCGAGGCCGCCATCGACTTTCCCGAGGAGGAGATCGACTTCCTCGCCGACGGCCGCGTGCAGGGCCTGCTGGAGGGCGTCCAGGCCGAGCTGCACGAGGTCCAGCGCGAAGCCAATCGCGGCGCCCTGCTGCGCGATGGCATGACCGTGGTGATCGCCGGCCGTCCCAATGCCGGCAAGTCCAGCCTGCTCAATGCCCTGGCCGGTCGCGAAGCCGCCATCGTCACCGACATCGCCGGCACTACCCGGGATGTCCTCCGCGAACATATCCACATCGACGGTATGCCGCTGCATGTGGTCGATACCGCCGGCCTGCGCGACACCACCGACCGGGTCGAGCAGATTGGCGTCCAGCGCGCCCTGGACGCCATCGCCGGCGCCGACCGGGTGCTGCTGGTGGTGGATGCCAGCGCGCCGGAAGCTCGGGATCCCCAGGCGCTCTGGCCGGAGCTGCTGAGCACCCGGCCGCCGCTGGACAAGCTGACGGTGATCCGCAACAAGGCCGATCTCACCGGCGAGGTTACCGGCCTGCTGGCCACCAGCGAACCGGTCGAGATCGCCCTCAGCGCCACCGATGGCGGCGGTGTCGAAGCCTTGCGCGAGCACCTCAAGGCCTGCATGGGCTTCGAGCAGACCACCGAGGGCGGCTTCAGCGCCCGGCGGCGTCACTTGGATGCCCTGCAAAGAGCCGCCAGTGCCTTGGACCATGGCTATCGTCAGCTCACCCTGGCCGGCTCCGGCGAGCTGCTGGCCGAAGACCTGCGCCAAGCCCAGCAGGTGCTCGGCGAGATCACCGGCGCTTTCAGCTCCGACGACCTGCTCGGCCGCATCTTCTCCAGCTTCTGCATCGGCAAGTAATTTCCCGCCCGCCGTTCCAGGCCTGTGCAAGGCAGGCCTTGACTGTCCTCATCTCTCCCTTCCAGAGCCCTGTTGATAACCCTGCCTGAGGTCTGCCCATAAATCGGTGCACGAGCTGTCCATGACTGCGCATGTGGATAAACAGGCAAAGGCTCCACAGGATGCTGAGAGCTTGTATCCATCCACAGCACAAGACATGCACGGGGCTCAGGTTTTCCCCAGCCCAGTGCTGACGAGGGCTGGATAACCTTATCCACAGCGAAGTGCCTGCATATACATAAGCTCTATATCAGTCCTTTTAAAACTTTCTTCCCTATTGTTTATATTGGAGGTCTCTCTTGACGGCTGGTCATTTTTTGGCCAGAACCCCTTCTGCAAGAGCCGCTCAGGCCTTATACTTGCCGGCTTTCCTTTGAATTCCTGCCAACAGGCACGAGGTGCGTGGTGGACTTCCCTTCCCGTTTCGACGTCATCGTGATCGGTGGCGGCCATGCCGGTACCGAAGCGGCCCTGGCGGCCGCTCGCATGGGTGTGCGCACCCTGCTGCTCACGCATAATGTGGAAACTCTCGGCCAGATGAGCTGCAACCCCGCCATTGGCGGCATCGGCAAGAGCCATCTGGTCAAGGAGATCGATGCCCTGGGCGGCGCCATGGCCGCGGCCACGGACCTCGCCGGCATTCAGTTCCGCATTCTCAACAGCCGCAAGGGACCTGCCGTGCGCGCCACTCGCGCCCAGGCCGACCGCGTGCTGTACAAGGCGGCCATCCGCCATACGCTGGAAAACCAGCCGAACCTGTGTATATTCCAGCAGGCCTGTGACGACCTCATCGTCGAAGGCGATCGCGTCGCCGGCGTGGTCACCCAGATGGGCCTGAAATTCCATGCCGACAACGTGGTGCTGACCGCCGGGACCTTCCTCGGTGGTCTTATCCACATCGGCCTGCAGAACCACAGCGGTGGACGAGCGGGCGATCCGCCGGCCATCGCCCTGGCTCAGCGCCTGCGGGAACTGCCGCTGCGGGTATCGCGGCTGAAGACCGGTACGCCACCGCGCATCGACGGCCGCTCGGTGGATTTCTCGGTGATGACCGAGCAGCCCGGAGATACCCCCCTGCCGGTAATGTCCTTCCTCGGCAATCGCGAGCAGCATCCGGCGCAGGTCAGCTGCTGGATCACCCATACCAACGCCCGCACCCACGACATCATCCGCGCCAACCTGGATCGTTCGCCCATGTACTCGGGCGTGATCGAAGGGGTAGGGCCGCGCTACTGCCCGTCCATCGAAGACAAGATCCATCGCTTCGCCGACAAGGACAGCCATCAGGTCTTTCTCGAACCCGAGGGCCTGACCACCCACGAGCTCTACCCCAACGGCATCTCCACCTCGCTGCCCTTCGATGTGCAGCTCGAGGTGGTGCGTTCCATGCGTGGCATGGAGAACGCCCACATCCTGCGGCCCGGCTACGCCATCGAATACGACTTCTTCGATCCGCGGGATCTCAAGTACAGCCTGGAAACCAAGGTCATCGCCGGCCTGTTCTTCGCCGGCCAGATCAATGGCACCACCGGTTACGAAGAAGCCGGCGCCCAGGGTCTGCTCGCCGGGGCCAACGCCGCGCTGCGCGCTCAGGGCCGTGAAGCCTGGTGTCCGCGCCGCGACGAGGCCTACCTCGGCGTCCTGGTGGACGATCTCATCACCCTGGGCACCCAGGAGCCCTACCGGATGTTCACCTCGCGCGCCGAGTACCGGCTGATCCTGCGCGAAGACAACGCCGACCTGCGCCTGACCGAAAAGGGCCGCGAGCTGGGCCTGGTGGACGACCAGCGCTGGGCGCTGTTCGAAGCCAAGCGCGAGGGCATCGTCCTGGAAGAGCAGCGTCTCAAGGCCACCTGGATCCGTCCGGGAACGCCCCAGGGCACGGCGGTCGCCGAGCGTTTCGGCACGCCGCTCAATCACGAATACAACCTGCAGAACCTGCTGGCCCGGCCGGAGATCGACTATGCCGGCCTGATGGCCGCGGTGGGCGAGACGCCGGCCGAGACCCAGGTCGCCGAGCAGATCGAGATCAAGACCAAGTACGCCGGCTACATCGATCGCCAGCAGGACGAGATCCAGCGACTGCGCGCCAGCGATGCCGTGGCGCTGCCCGCGGAGCTCGACTACGCCAGCATTTCCGGACTGTCCAAGGAGATCCAGCACAAGCTGGCCCAGGCCCGTCCCGAGACCCTGGGGCAGGCCTCGCGCATTCCCGGCGTCACGCCAGCGGCGGTCTCGCTGCTGCTGATCCACCTGAAGAAGCGCAGCGCCGGTCGCAGCCTGGAGCACAGCGCCTGATGGCCAGCGCGATCCAAGCCAACGAACTGCGTCAGGGCGCCGAGACCCTCGGCGTGGCCCTGACCGCCGCCGTGGAAGAGCGGTTGCTGGGCTACCTGGACCTGCTGGTCAAGTGGAACAAGGCCTACAATCTCACCGCGGTGCGCGATCCCAACGAGATGGTCTCGCGGCACCTGCTGGACAGCCTCAGCATCGTCCCCTACGTAGGCGCGGGGCAGTGGCTGGACGTAGGCAGCGGCGGCGGTATGCCGGGCATTCCCCTGGCGATCCTCTTTCCCGAGTCGCGCTTCACCCTGCTCGACAGCAACGGCAAGAAGACCCGCTTCCTGACCCAGGCCAGGATCGAACTGGGCCTGGCCAATCTCGACGTGGTCCACGCCCGCGTCGAGGCCTACCAGCCTGCCGCGCCCTTCACCGGCATCGTCTCGCGGGCGTTCAGCGCCATCGACGACTTCGCCACCTGGACGCGCCACCTGGGCGACAACCAAACACAGTGGCTGGCGATGAAGGGGCTGCACCCCGACGACGAACTGGCCAAGCTACCAGCGGATTTCCGGGTTGCGGCGGCGCACGTCCTCGCGGTTCCCGGTTGCCAAGGCCAGCGGCACTTGCTGATACTGCGCCGCACGAACGGAGAGGGGTAAGGCGGTACATGGCCAAGGTTTACGCGATAGCCAACCAGAAGGGCGGGGTGGGCAAGACCACCACGTGCATCAATCTCGCCGCTTCTCTGGCCGCCACCAACCGGCGCAAGGTGCTGCTGATCGACCTCGATCCCCAGGGTAACGCCACCATGGGCAGTGGGGTGGACAAGCATGCCCTGGAGCATTCGGTGCTGGACGTCCTCACCGGCGCCTGCGGTCTGCTCGACGCCATGCACTTCTCCGAGCACGGCGGCTACCAGCTGCTGCCCTCGAACCGCGACGTCACCGCCGCGGAAGTCGAGCTGCTGGAGATGAGCGGGCGTGAGAGTCGCCTACGCGACGCCCTGGCCCCCGTGCGGGACAACTACGACTACGTGCTCATCGACTGCCCGCCGTCGCTGTCCATGCTGACCATCAACGGGCTGGTGGCCGCCGACGGCGTGATCATCCCCATGCAGTGCGAATACTTCGCCCTGGAAGGCCTGACCGATCTGATCGGCAGCATCCAGCACATCGCCCAGCGGTTGAATCCGCAGCTCAAGATCGAAGGCCTGCTGCGCACCATGTTCGATCCGCGCATCGGCCTGGCCAACGACGTCGCCGCCCAGCTCAAGCAGCACTTCGGCGACGAGCTCTACGAAACCATCATTCCGCGCAACGTCCGCCTGGCCGAAGCACCCAGCTACGGCATGCCCGCGCTGGTCTACGACAAGAGCTCCAAGGGGGCCGCGGCCTATCTGGAGCTGGCCAGCGAGCTGGTCAAACGTCAGCGCAAGGCGGCTCGCGTCGCCAAGACTGCCTAAGGAATCCCCATGGCTGTGAAGAAACGAGGTCTGGGCCGCGGTCTCGACGCCCTGCTCGGCGGTGCCAGCGTCAAGGTCCTGCAGGAGCAGGCCGCCGCCACCCCGGTCAGCGAACTGCAATCGCTGCCGGTGGACATCATCCAGCGCGGCAAGTACCAGCCGCGCCGGCACATGGATCCGACCGCTCTGGAAGAGCTGGCCAACTCCATTCGCGTCCAAGGGCTGATGCAGCCCATCGTGGTACGTGCCATCGGCGAAGGCCGTTACGAGATCATCGCCGGTGAACGCCGCTGGCGTGCCAGCCAGCAGGCCGGCCTGGACCGCATCCCCGCCCTGGTGCGCGACGTCCCCGACCAGGTGGCCATCGCCCTGGCGCTGATCGAGAACATCCAGCGGCAGAATCTCAATCCGCTGGAAGAGGCCATGGCCCTGCAGCGGTTGCAGGACGAATTCGAGCTGACCCAGGCCCAGGTGGCTGAAGCCGTCGGCAAGTCGCGCTCGGGCGTGACCAATCTGCTGCGCCTGCTGGCGCTGGCCGAGGACGCCAAGGACCTGCTGGCCAAGGGCGAGCTGGAAATGGGCCATGCCCGGGCGCTGCTCGGTCTGCCCAAGGCCCGCCAGGCCGAAGGGGCGCGGCACGTTGTCGCACGGGGTCTCACCGTCCGCCAGACCGAGGCCCTGGTGCGCCAGTGGCTCAGCGGAACGGAGCCGGTTGAGAAGGCACCAGCCGTGGATCCGGACATCAGCCGTCTGGAGCAGCGTCTGGCCGAGCGTTTGGGCGCCAACGTGCAGATCCGCCATGGCGAGAAGGGCAAGGGTCAACTGGTGATCCGCTATACCTCTTTGGACGAACTTCAAGGCGTACTGGCGCACATTCGCTGACACAAATGCCTTCCGGCAATAAAGGCAATCTGTCCGGGGTGGCTTGAACCACCCCTGGCGCGCCCCTATACTTTGCCCGCTTTTTGTCGGCACAAAGCATGCCAGTGAAAACAACTATTAAGCCGACACCAGAGGACTTCGAGCCGATGGACCGCCGCACGCCCAAACGCCTGCCCTTCCATCATCAGCCTGCCTTTCGCCTGCTGCTCGTCCAACTGGCTGTCGCGTCGTGTGCCGCCGTTGTCTTGTATTGCTTCGTCGGTAAGGTCGCCGGTTATTCCGGATTGTTGGGTGGGCTGATTGCCTGGCTGCCCAATCTGTATTTTTCGTTCAAGGCGTTCCGCTATCGCGGCGCCCATGCCGCCCGAGACATCGTCCGTTCTTTCTACTCGGGCGAGGCGGGCAAACTGATTCTCACGGCAGTGCTCTTTGCACTGACGTTTGCCGGGGTAAAACCGCTTTCGGCTCCTGCACTGTTCGGCGTCTATCTGTTGACGCTGATGGTCAATGCCGGCGCGCCCCTGCTACTGAAAAAACCGACTAGACCTTAAGGCATTCGAGGCACACATGGCAGCAGACTCCGCTTCGGGCTACATCCAGCACCACCTGCAGAACCTGACCTATGGTATGCATCCGGTGAACGGCTGGAGCTTCGCCCACACCCCCGCTGAAGCTAAGGAAATGGGCTTCTGGGCCTTCCACGTGGACACCCTCGGCTGGTCGGTCGCCCTCGGCCTGATCTTCCTGGTGCTGTTCCGCAGCATCGCCAAGAAGGCCACCAGCGGTCAGCCCGGCGGCCTGCAGAACTTCGTCGAAGTGCTGGTGGAATTCGTCGACGGCAGCGTCCGTGACACCTTCCATGGCAAGAACGCCCTGATCGCGCCCCTGGCCCTGACCATCTTCGTCTGGATCTTCCTGATGAACCTGATGGACCTGGTGCCGGTGGACTGGCTGCCGTCCGTGGCCGGCATGCTGTTCGGCGAGCACACCTACTTCCGCGTGGTGCCCACCACCGACCCGAACGCCACCCTGGGCATGGCCCTGTCGGTGTTTGGCCTGATTATCTTCTACAGCATCAAGATGAAGGGTCTCGGCGGTTTCTTCGGCGAGCTGACCCTGCACCCCTTCAGCAGCAAGAATCCGCTGCTGCAGATCATCCTGATTCCGATCAACTTCCTGCTCGAATTCGTCACCCTGATCGCCAAGCCGATCTCGCTGGCACTGCGACTGTTCGGCAACATGTATGCGGGCGAGCTGATCTTCATCCTGATCGCCATCATGTTCGCCAACGGTCTGGCACTGGGCGGTCTGGGTATCGTGCTGCAGTGGGCGTGGGCGGTGTTCCACATCCTCATCATCACCCTGCAGGCCTTCATCTTCATGATGCTGACCATCGTTTACCTGTCGATGGCGCACGAAGAAAGTCACTAAGGAATGGCTTCCGGACGCTGCTGACGGCGTCCGGGGGCGGTTCTGCCGTGAGTCCCGGAGGACCTCGTCCGCCGGGTAACTTGGGAAAACTTTTTCGCTTCAACCTTAACCAAGACGACTAAAAAAGTCGGGAGGAAAGATGGAAACTGTAGTTGGTTTGACCGCGATCGCCGTTGCTCTGCTGATTGGCCTGGGCGCTCTGGGTACCGCCATTGGCTTCGGTCTGCTGGGTGGCAAGTTCCTCGAAGGCGCCGCTCGTCAGCCGGAAATGGTTCCGATGCTGCAAGTCAAGATGTTCATCGTCGCCGGTCTGCTCGACGCCGTGACCATGATCGGTGTTGGTATCGCCCTGTTCTTCACCTTCGCTAACCCCTTCGTTGGTCAGATCGCCGGCTGATCACCCTCGCGGGTGTAGGCAGGACTGATGGACAACGAACGAGCGAGGTGTTGGCGTGAACATTAATGCAACCCTGATAGGCCAGTCCGTTGCCTTCTTCATCTTCGTGCTCTTCTGCATGAAGTACGTGTGGCCGCCGATCATCTCGGCGCTGCGTGAGCGTGAGAAGAAGATTGCCGATGGCCTTGACGCTGCCAACCGCGCGGCTCGTGATCTGGAAGTGGCACAGCAGCAAGCCAACCAGAAAGTGAACGAAGCCAAGGGTCAAGCAGCCGAGATCATCGAGCAAGCCAACAAGCGTGCCGCTCAGATCGTCGAGGACGCACAGGCCAAGGCCCGTGCCGAAGGCGACCGGATCAAGGCGCAGGCTCAGGCGGAAATCGAGCAGGAAATCAACACCGCGAAGGACGCTCTGCGTGCTCGCGTCGGCGTGCTGGCCGTGGCCGGCGCCGAGAAGATCCTCGGATCGACCGTTGATGCCAATGCTCATGCCCAGTTGGTCGACCGACTGGCAGCGGAAATCTAAGCGAGGCCACCAATGGCAGAACTGAACACGCTGGCCCGGCCCTATGCCAAGGCGGCTTTCGAGTTCGCACAGTCCCAGCAGCAGCTGACCCAATGGTCGGCCGCGCTCGGGCTGCTCGCCGCGGTATCCCAAGATGGGACCGTGCGCCAGCTGCTTCAGCAGCCGCAGTTGACTGCGGACGCCAAGGCCGGATTGCTCATCGATGTATGTGGCGATCAGCTGGATGCACAGTCCCAGAACTTCGTTCGGACCGTGGCAGAAAACAACCGGATCGACCTGTTCCCGGCCATCGCCGAGATCTACGAGGCGTACAAGGCCGAGCAGGAAAAATCCATCGAGGCGGAAGTCACCAGTGCTTTCGCCCTGAGCGAAGAACAGCAAGACAAACTCGCCAAGGCTCTCAGCGCAAGGCTAGGTCGACACGTGCGACTTAATGCATCCGAGGATGCGAGCCTGATCGGTGGTGTGGTTATCCGCGCCGGCGACTTGGTAATCGATGGCTCCGTTCGCGGCAAGCTCGCGCAACTGGCCGAAGCGTTGAAACCTTGAGTTTGAAGGGGCAGTAGCATGCAGCAACTCAATCCTTCCGAAATTAGTGAAATCATCAAGGGTCGCATCGACAAGCTCGACGTGACCTCGCAAGCCCGCAACGAAGGCACCATCGTCAGCGTGTCTGACGGTATCGTGCGGATCTTCGGTCTGGCCGACGTCATGTACGGCGAAATGATCGAATTCCCCGGCGGCATCTACGGTATGGCGCTGAACCTGGAGCAAGACTCCGTCGGCGCCGTGGTCCTGGGTAGCTACCTGGGTCTGGCCGAAGGCATGAGCGCCAAGTGCACCGGTCGCATCCTGGAAGTCCCGGTTGGTCCGGAACTGCTGGGTCGCGTCGTCGACGCCCTGGGCAACCCCATCGATGGCAAGGGTCCGCTGAATGCCAGCGCTACCGACGCCGTCGAGAAGGTCGCGCCGGGCGTGATCTGGCGTCAGTCGGTCGACCAGCCGGTGCAGACCGGCTACAAGGCCGTCGATGCCATGATCCCGGTTGGTCGTGGTCAGCGTGAGCTGATCATCGGTGACCGTCAGATCGGCAAGACCGCCATGGCGATCGATGCCATCATCAACCAGAAGAACAGCGGCATCCGCTGCGTCTACGTCGCCATTGGTCAGAAGCAGTCGACCATCGCCAACGTGGTACGCAAGCTGGAAGAGAACGGCGCTCTGCACAACACCATCGTGGTGGCAGCCAGTGCGTCCGAATCGGCTGCCCTGCAGTTCCTGGCGCCCTACTCGGGTTGCACCATGGGCGAATACTTCCGCGACCGCGGTGAAGACGCCCTGATCGTCTATGACGATCTGTCCAAGCAGGCCGTGGCCTATCGCCAGATCTCCCTGCTGCTGCGTCGTCCGCCGGGCCGTGAAGCCTATCCCGGCGACGTGTTCTATCTCCACAGCCGTCTGCTCGAGCGCGCGTCCCGCGTCTCCGCCGACTACGTCGAGAAGTTCACCAACGGCGCCGTGACCGGCAAGACCGGCTCGCTGACCGCGCTGCCGATCATCGAGACCCAGGCCGGCGACGTGTCCGCCTTCGTTCCGACCAACGTGATCTCCATCACCGACGGCCAGATCTTCCTGGAAGCCGGCCTGTTCAACTCGGGCATCCGCCCGGCGGTCAACGCCGGTGTCTCGGTATCCCGTGTGGGTGGTGCGGCCCAGACCAAGATCATCAAGAAGCTGTCCGGCGGTATCCGTACCGCGCTGGCCCAGTACCGTGAACTAGCGGCCTTCGCCCAGTTCGCCTCGGACCTGGACGAAGCCACCCGCAAGCAGCTTGAGCATGGTCAGCGCGTCACCGAGCTGATGAAGCAGAAGCAGTACGCGCCCATGTCCATCGCCGAGATGTCCCTGAGCCTGTACGCCGCCGAGCGTGGTTTCCTGAGCGATGTGTCCCTGGACAAGATCGGTAGCTTCGAGCAGGCCCTGATCGCCTACTTCAACCGCGATCACGCCGACCTGATGGCCAAGATCAACGTGAAGGGCGACTTCAACGACGAGATCGACGCCGGCATCAAGGCGGGAATCGAGAAGTTCAAGGCCACGCAAACCTGGTAAGCCGCGACGGGGGCGCCAGCCCCCGTTTGCCAACCCGATAGGTGTCACATGGCAGGCGCAAAAGAGATTCGCGGCAAGATCGCGAGCATCAAAAGCACACAGAAGATCACCAGCGCCATGGAAAAGGTTGCGGTCAGCAAGATGCGTAAGGCTCAGGCCCGCATGGCTGCCAGCAAGCCTTATGCCGAGCGCATCCGCGCTGTGATCGGCCACCTGGCCAACGCCAACCCCGAGTACCGCCATGCCTTCATGGTGGAACGCGAGGTCAAGCGCGTCGGTTACATCGTGGTCAGCTCCGATCGGGGTCTGGCCGGTGGTCTGAACACCAACCTGTTCAAGGCTCTGGTCCGCGACATGAGCGACCAGCGCGGCAAGGGTGTGGAAATCGATCTGGCGGTGATCGGGGCCAAGGGTGCCTCCTTCTTCCGCAGCTTCGGCGGCAACGTGGTCGCGGCCATCAGCCACCTCGGCGAAGCCCCGGCGATCGGCGATCTGATCGGCAGCATCAAGGTGATGCTGGATGCCTACCTGAACGGCCGTATCGACCGTCTGTACGTGGTGTCCAACGTCTTCGTCAACACCATGACCCAAAAGCCGACCATCCAGCAGCTGGTGCCCCTGGTGCCGGCCGAGGGCGGTGAGCTGCAAGGCAAGCATTGGGACTATCTCTACGAGCCCGACGCCAAGACCCTGCTCGACGGTCTGCTGGTGCGCTACGTGGAATCCCAGGTGTACCAGGCCGTGGTCGAGAACGCTGCCAGCGAACAGGCCGCGCGGATGATCGCGATGAAGAACGCCACCGACAACGCCGGCGATCTCATCAAGGAGCTGCAGCTGGTCTACAACAAGGCTCGCCAGGCTGCGATCACCCAAGAAATTTCGGAAATCGTCGGCGGCGCCGCCGCGGTCTGACGGACAGCTTAAACATTCGAGGAACGCGAAATGAGTAGCGGACGTATCGTACAAATCATCGGCGCCGTGATCGACGTGGAATTCCCGCGCGACGCGGTACCGCGCGTCTTTGACGCCCTCAAGGTGCAGGGTGCCGAAACCACTCTGGAAGTCCAGCAGCAGCTGGGCGACGGCGTGGTCCGTACCATCGCCATGGGTAGCACCGAAGGCCTCAAGCGCGGCCTGAACGTCGGCAACACCGGCGAGGCCATCAAGGTCCCGGTCGGCGTCAAGACCCTCGGCCGCATCATGGACGTGCTGGGCAACCCCATCGACGAAGCCGGCCCCATCGGCGAGGAAGAGCGTTGGGAAATCCACCGCAAGGCCCCGTCCTATGCCGAGCAGGCAGGTGGTAACGACCTGCTGGAAACCGGCATCAAGGTCATCGACCTGGTCTGCCCCTTCGCCAAGGGCGGCAAGGTCGGCCTGTTCGGCGGCGCCGGCGTGGGCAAGACCGTCAACATGATGGAACTCATCCGTAACATCGCCATCGAGCACAGCGGTTATTCCGTGTTCGCCGGCGTGGGCGAGCGTACCCGTGAAGGGAACGACTTCTACCACGAGATGAAGGACTCCAACGTTCTGGACAAGGTCGCCCTGGTCTATGGCCAGATGAACGAGCCGCCGGGTAACCGTCTGCGCGTGGCCCTGACCGGTCTGACCATGGCCGAGAAATTCCGTGACGAAGGCCGTGACGTCCTGCTGTTCGTCGACAACATCTACCGCTACACCCTGGCCGGCACCGAAGTGTCCGCGCTGCTGGGTCGTATGCCGTCCGCGGTAGGCTACCAGCCGACCCTGGCCGAGGAGATGGGTGTCCTGCAGGAGCGCATCACCTCCACCAAGCTGGGTTCGATCACCTCCGTACAGGCCGTTTACGTCCCGGCGGATGACTTGACCGACCCGTCCCCGGCGACCACCTTCGCCCACCTGGACGCCACCGTGGTTCTGTCCCGTGACATCGCCTCCCTGGGTATCTACCCGGCGGTCGATCCCCTGGACTCCACCTCGCGCCAGCTGGACCCGAACGTGATCGGCCAGGAGCACTACGACACCGCTCGCGGCGTCCAGTACGTGCTGCAGCGCTACAAGGAGCTGAAGGACATCATCGCGATCCTGGGCATGGACGAACTGTCCGAGTCCGACAAGCAGCTGGTATCCCGCGCGCGTAAGATCCAGCGCTTCCTGTCCCAGCCGTTCTTCGTGGCCGAAGTCTTCACCGGTTCGCCCGGCAAGTACGTGTCCCTCAAGGACACCATCGCCGGCTTCTCCGGGATCCTGCGTGGCGACTACGATCACCTGCCCGAGCAGGCGTTCTACATGGTCGGCGGCATCGACGAAGCCATCGAGAAAGCCAAGAAACTGTAACTGCCGCGCCCGGCAACGGGCGCTCTTAGAGGCACGCTATGGCCAAGACAGTCCAATGCGACATCGTCAGCGCGGAAGGGGAAATCTTCTCCGGCGCGGTGGAGATGATCATCGCCCACGGCCACCTGGGTGATCTGGGTATCGCCCCGGGCCATGCGCCGCTGCTCACCGATCTGAAACCGGGCCCCATCCGCCTGGTCAAGGCCGGGGGCGCCGAGGAGGTGTTCTACATCTCCGGCGGTTTTCTGGAAGTGCAGCCGAATGTCGTCGAAGTGCTGGCCGATACCGCCAGCCGCGCCGGTGACATCGACGAAGCTGCCGCTCTGGAAGCCAAGCAGCGCGCCGAGGCAGCGCTGAGCGACAAGGGCACGGAGTTCGACTACACCGCTGCCGCAACTCAGCTCGCCGAAGCCGCCGCCCAGCTGCGCACCATCCAGCAGCTCAAGCGGCAAGCCAAGCGCTAAGCGCAAGGTCAGGCTGTAACGACAAGGGTAGCTTCGGCTACCCTTTTCTTTTGTCGCCCAAAAAGTGGGCGAGAAATTTCGCGTGGTCGGACTCGGAAGGCGCCTGTCGCCTTCTGTCGCCGGCTCGTCTCTTCCTCCTGTCTCCGAGGTTCCGATGTCCCTGGAAATCGTCATCCTGGCTGCTGGCCAGGGCACCCGCATGAGATCCGCTCTACCCAAGGTGCTGCATCCCGTGGCCGGTCGCAGCATGCTGGGGCATGTCCTCGACCGTGCCCGTGAGCTGCAGCCGGCCGGCATCCATGTCGTCATCGGTCATGGCGCCGACCAGGTCCGCAGCCAGCTGGCCGCCGCCGATGTCAGCTTCGTGGTCCAGGCCGAGCAACTCGGTACCGGCCATGCCGTGGCCCAGGCAGCGCCGGCGCTGACGGCGGAGCGGGTATTAATACTCTATGGCGACGTGCCCCTGATCCAGACCGAGACCCTGCAGCGCCTGTTGCAGCAGGTGGATGACGGTCACCTGGCGCTGCTGACCGTGGAGCTGGACGATCCCACTGGCTATGGCCGCATCCTGCGCGATGAGCAGGGGCGGGTAACCGCCATCGTCGAGCACAAGGACGCCAGCGACGCCCAGCGCGCCATTCGCGAAGGCAATACCGGCATCCTCGCGGTACCCGGTCGGCGGCTGGCGGATTGGCTGGGTCGCCTGTCCAACAGCAATGCCCAGGGCGAGTACTACCTGACCGACGTCATCGCCCTCGCGGTGGCGGACGGCCTGACCATCGCCACCAGCCAGCCGGCGGATGCCATGGAAGTGCAGGGTGCCAACGATCGCCGGCAACTGGCCCAGCTGGAGCGGCACTTCCAGCACCGCGCCGCCGAGCGCCTGATGTTTCAGGGCGTGACCCTGCTGGATCCCACGCGCTTCGATCAGCGTGGCCAGGTCGAGGCCGGTCGCGACGTCTCCATCGACGTCAATGTCATTCTCGAAGGCCGGGTGGTGCTGGAAGACGGCGTGAGCATCGGTCCGAATTGTGTGATCAAGGACAGCGTGCTCAAGCGTGGCGCCATCATCAAGGCCAACAGTCATCTAGACGGCGCCGTGGTAGGGGAGGGCGCCGATGTCGGTCCCTTCGCCCGCCTGCGACCCGGCAGCGAACTGGGCAGCAAGGCCCATGTGGGTAACTTCGTCGAACTGAAGAACGCCCATTTGCAGGCCGGCGCCAAGGCCGGGCACCTGAGCTACCTGGGTGATGCCAGCATAGGTCCCGACAGCAACATAGGGGCAGGCACTATCACCTGCAACTACGATGGCGCCAACAAGTTTCGAACCGAAATCGGCGCGGACGTCTTCGTGGGTTCCAACAGTTCCCTGGTAGCGCCGGTTACCCTGGGTGCGGGGGCAACTACCGCTGCAGGTTCGGTCATCACTGCGGATGTACCAGAGGATACCCTGGCGCTGGGGCGGGCCCGCCAAGTCAACAAGACCGGCTGGCAGCGGCCGAAGAAGACCCCCAAGGCTTGACGGCTGCTCGCTATTAGGTTTTGATTCGATCCATTATCTTTCGAATCGAAATTTATGACCCGTCGCAATACCGCGCAGCGCCGTCACGCCATCCTCGCCCAGCTCCAAGAGCAGGGCGAGGTCAGCGTGGACGGGCTGGCCCGTCAGCTGGAGACCTCCGAGGTCACCATCCGCAAGGACCTGGCCGCCCTCGAGCGCAATGGCCTGCTGCTGCGTCGCTATGGCGGCGCGGTGGCCATGCCCCAGGAACTGCTGGCCGATGCACCGCCCCAGGCGTCGCCCTTCAAGCAGGCCATCGCCCGGGCCGCGGCCCAGCGCCTGCGCGAACATGCACGGATCATCATCGACTGCGGCAGCACCACGGCGGCGCTGATTCCCCAGCTCGATCGCCGCCCCGGGCTGGTGGTCATGACCAATTCCCTGCAGGTGGCCATGGCGCTGCGCGAGCTGGAGCAGGAACCCATGCTGCTGATGACTGGCGGCACCTGGGATCCGCACTCGGAATCCTTCCAGGGTCAGGTCGCCGAGCAGGTGCTCCGCTCCTACGACTTCGACCAGCTGTTCATCGGTGCCGACGGCCTCGATCCGGAGCGTGGCACCACTACCTTCAACGAGCATCTGTCGCTATCGCGGGTGATGGCCGAGGTGGCGCGGGAGGTGGTGGTCATGGCCGAAGCGAGCAAGCTGGGCAGGCGAATTCCCAATCTGGAACTACCTTGGGAAAGGGTGGACGTGCTCATCACCGATGAGCGCCTGCCCGCCGAGGCGGCCCGGGCGATCGAAACCCGGGGGGTGCAGGTGGTCTGCGCCCCGGTGGACAACTAGACAATCAGGTCATCCACAGCTGGCCCCGCCGGGTCGCTGTGGATAAACCGGCAACGGGAGGTAAGCATGTGTGGAATCGTCGGCGCCATTGCCGAGCGTAACATCACCGCCATTCTGGTCGAGGGTCTCAAGCGCCTGGAATACCGTGGCTACGACAGCGCCGGCCTGGCCCTGCTGGATGCCCAAGGCGAGTTGCAGCGCCTGCGCCGTATCGGCAAGGTCAGTGAACTGGAAGCAGCGCTGTTGGCCGATCCCCTGGCCGGTCGCCTGGGTATCGCCCACACCCGCTGGGCGACCCACGGTGCGCCCACCGAAGCCAATGCCCACCCACATTTCTCCCAGGGTGACGTGGCCGTGGTGCACAACGGCATCATCGAAAACCACGAAGCCCTGCGCGCCCAGCTCAAGGCACACAGGGGATAGG